>WQZJ01000022.1 GCA_009780795.1 Methanomassiliicoccaceae archaeon | reverse complement strand
GGGCTGACAAGCCCCCTCGGGACAGGTCGATAACGATACGAAAACGTCACAAAACCCGATGCGGATCAGCGAATGCTCAACTGTCAATTTTTTCCGAAATCAGAAACTGCTGTCGAACTCAGGTTACATAAGTTTTACGAATCTCTCTGACGATCACAACTACAACGAAAGAGACTTTAACGTGACCGGATACATAAACGACCTTAATCATCAGAGTTTTGTGATAAACACTGAGACAAAGAAGATCTACTCATTGTCTCACTTCTCATATATCAAAAAAGTAGCTGGTGATGTCGTTTTTGTGAATAATGAATGTTACAAAATGACGATCGAAAATGATGATCTGGTGTTCACTGCACTCATCAACAATGACGATATCACTATTTCGGATGTTTTGGTGGATAAATACGGAAGGACATACATACTGAACAGTCATGTGAATCAGACAGTTAACGACATCGAGTATATCACAAGATATGTGCATTTTATCAGTGAAAGCGGAGTGGCGTATGTCTATACCGACGAGGGGTATATGCAGTATGACAGTGAAGGAAACATAGTAAAGATAGAGGATACTTGCGTAGATGTCATTCACTATCGTTCCTCTAATCTTAATTACTTTTATTCATCCATATACTTCAGAGAAGGGTTCGTGATGCAAATAGACATTGCAAAAGATATCGTTTACGTGTGGGCTTGGGCCCTTGAAGGTTCTTTGGGTTATTTTTATAGATCTTTTGGGAATTCCTCACCACATGTTATAGGAGGGGAAATAATAATACGAGCCGAGGAGGGACTCGTACATCTGCGCATACAGGAAATAACTTACGACCTGTTCACTACGGAAGAGGTTCCGAAAACCGAATTGAATTTAACAAATATAGATAAAACGTACATTGAGAACGACACTCTTATCGCTGAGAGATATCACATAGGAATTACTGAGAAATATCGCATATCATACGATGGAACGAAGATGATAGTTGAAGAATATGCGCCTCTCGTTCACTCGATGAAAGTAATAACAATTCAGCCGTTAAACTGATCTCACGTCGGCCCCGTACGGTGGGATGTTCGCCTTTGAAGCCGATAAGTTTACCTTTGGGTGTTTCGTGAGCGCCACTACACAGAACGTCATAGGGCGTGTGTTCACGACTTATGTACTTAGCACATAACGGAAATATTTATATAGAAGTAATAACCAATACAAGTTTTGAAAACAAAAATGAAGAGGTGGCAAACATGGCAAGAGATAAGGCATTGAAGGTCGCCGAACTGAGGCCCGGTGAGGCAGGACGCGGAGTAGCGAGGATAGACCCCGCATTAATGGAGATACTCGACCTGAGGGCAGGCGACATAATACAGATAAGCGGTAACAAGAAAACTGTTTCAAAGGTCCTGAGAGGTGATGATGAGGACGCCAACCGCGGGATCATCAGAATGGACGGTTCCACCCGGCGGAACGCCGGTACGAGCATCGACGAGCGTGTGGACATCAAGAAGGTTAGCGCAAAGAATGCGGAGAAGATAACCTTCTCGCCGCTCGAAGAGGTCAAACTTCAGGGAGGACAGGACTATCTGAGACAGATATTCGAGGCGCGCGCGTTCTCTAAAGGCGACGTGATCACCCTGAACATAATGGGCAACAAGATCGACCTTACGGTGTCATCGTTCACACCCGCGGCGGACGCTGTGATAATGACCTCCGGCACCAGCGTGAAGATAAGCGACAAGCCCGCCCCCAGGACCGGGGAGATACCGAAGGTGTCGTACGAGGACATAGGCGGCCTCGGCGATGAGGTGAAGAAAGTAAGAGAGATGATCGAACTTCCGCTGAAGCATCCGGAACTGTTCAAACGTCTTGGCGTCGAAGCACCGAAGGGTGTGCTGCTGCACGGTCCTCCGGGAACTGGCAAGACGATGCTCGCTAAGGCCGTGGCAGGAGAGACGAGCAGCAACTTCACGTCGATCGGCGGACCGGCGATCATGAGCAAGTTCTATGGTGAGTCCGAGGAACGTCTCAGAGAGATATTCAAGGAGGCGGAGGAGAACGCACCGAGTATAATATTCATCGACGAGATCGATTCGATCGCCCCGAAGCGCGACGAGGTCTCCGGAGAGCAGGAAAGACGCATAGTCGCGCAGCTGCTCGCGCTGATGGACGGTCTCGAGACCAGGGGGAAAGTTGTCGTGATAGGTGCGACCAACCGCCCGAACGCCATCGACGAGGCGCTGAGGAGACCCGGAAGGTTCGACCGCGAGATAGAGATAAGCATACCCAACCGCGACGGAAGGCTGGAGATACTGCAGATACACACGAGAGGGATGCCCCTTACGGCCGACGTGGACCTGGACCGCCTCGCCGACCTGACGCACGGCTATGCGGGCGCGGACCTCTCCGCACTCACGAAGGAGGCGGCCATGGCCGCGCTGCGCCGCATACTGCCGGAGCTCGATCTCGAAACGGACGAGATACCGTTCGAGACGCTGAACAGGATAAACGTCAACAAGGACGATTTCAGCGTCGCACTGAGGGAGATGCAGCCCTCCACCATGAGAGAAGTGCTGATAGAGAAACCGCGCGTTCATTGGGATGACATCGGTGCGCTGGCACATGCCAAACAGGAACTCAAGGAGGCGGTGGAGTGGCCGCTGAAGTACGGTAAGGTGTTCGAGCACATGAACGCCCGGCCGCCCAAGGGTATATTGCTGTACGGGCCTCCCGGTACCGGCAAGACGATGCTCGCTAAAGCTGTCGCAACGGAGAGCGAAGCGAACTTCATAGCCGTGAACGGACCGGAGTTCCTGAACAAATGGGTCGGCGAGAGCGAGAAAGCCGTCCGCGAGACCTTCAGGAAAGCGAGACAGGCGGCACCATGCGTGATATTCATGGACGAGATCGACTCGATCGCGCCGCAGCGCGGAACAGGCGATGACAGTAAGGTCACCGAACGCGTAATATCTCAGATGCTTACCGAGATGGACGGGCTCCGTGCGCTGAACGGCGTCGTTGTGATAGCAGCAACGAACCGACCGGACATCATGGACCCTGCGCTGCTAAGACCGGGGAGATTCGATAAGAGTATACTCATCGGCCCTCCCGACAAGGATTCCCGTATCGCCATCTTCGGCATCCACACCAAGGAAAAACCGCTGGATGGGAACGTCGATATAGAGGAACTTGCGGACAGGACGGACGGATGCACCGGTGCCGACATATCGGCGATATGTAACGAGGCCGTGATGAGCGCGGTACGCGAGCTGGTCGCCTCCGGTAAGGTGCCTACAGAGGACGAGATCGGAGCGTGCAAGGTGAGAATGGAGCACTTCGTCGCAGCGATCGGTAAGTTCGGACCGAACGCAAGGGACGAACTGAGCAGATACACCGGCCTGCGCGTGTGATCATGACGGGGCGCCGGCCCCGTCATCCCTTTTTCGTTTGCCTCCCGCGAGCGCACCCGCGTTCGCTCAATATAAATAGAAGGACAAACCCTTTATCTATCGTGGGGAGAGAAGAACTTATCAACACGACACGCGCCATACTCGCGCGGGCAGGATACAGCGTATCCTCTCCCCTTAACATGAGGAGCGTCTGCTTCGACATCGTCGGCAGAAAGAATGATTCGCTGCTCATCATAAAGATATTGAGCAACATCGACGCCTTTTCCAGGGAGAACGCCGACGAGATGAAGATACTCGCCGAGGCGCTGGGTGCCAGTCCGATACTGGTGGGCGAGCGTTCCAGCTCAGGGGCACTGGAGGCGGGCATCGTCTATTCGAGGTTCAACATCTCCATTATATCGAATGAGACCTTGGCCGACCACCTTCTGGATGAGGTTCCCCCGTTCATATTCGCCGCCCCCGGCGGCCTTTACGTCAAATTGGACAGTGATCTGCTGAAACATCTGAGAGAGACGAGAGGTCTCAGTCTTGGTACGTTGGCGGAAACGGCCGGTGTCTCCAGAAGAACGATACAGATGTACGAGACCGGCATGAGCGCTATGATCGATGCTGCCATACGTCTTGAGGAGTTCCTGAACGTCCCGATAATAGAGGCGATGGACCCGTTCAAGTACAAAAGCGAGCACAAAAGCGAGGAGTACGAGGTCTCCGGGGCGAAGAGGACGGACGTTCAGATATTCAATGTCCTCCTTGACCTCGGATGTTCTGTCACGCCCACCGTGCGCAGCCCGTTCGAGGCCCTTACCCGAAGCGAGAAGATGGTGATCCTCACCGGCCTCGGGAACGAGGACGACCGTCTGATGCACAAAGCATCCATCGTCTCCGACATATCGCGTATCTCCGGACAGCGGTCCGTCATCATCGTTGAACGAAAGGGAACGGCCGACAGCATACGGTCCACCGCAATAATCACCAAGGACGAGATAAAGAAAATGGACGATCAGTCTGAACTGAAGGATCTGGTAATGGAACGGAGCGGCCACGATGATAACGATTGATATCGACGGATGCCGCGTTGACATCCTGCCCGTCATAAAGGGGCTTGTGTCAGAATACGAAAGAGTGAAGGACGTGGTGAACGAATCATACGATACGTTCGCCGTCTCCCTCGGAAAGGAGGACATACTGGCGGTCGGCCTCCGGAATGACCTGGGTGTACAGGAGTTGGAGGACCTCGATCACGTCTATCTTTACTTACTGAGCAGGTTCGGGAAGATCGACGCACCGGCACCGGCCTTCTCAGCTCTGCTGGACACGTGCAATGACCTCTCACATCCGGTGGCGCCGCTGGATATGGACGAGGAGTCGTTCTCCGTCGTCTACTGCGATCTTATAACAACGCTCGAACTTCTGAAGGAGGGGCGATTGGCCAGAAAGGCGGTCAAGAAGAGCTTTGACATGTCGTCACCGGAGGCGTTCGTGCTGTCTTGGGACTCCTTCGTGAACAATTCCAAGGGGTTCCGTGAGCTCACTAAGCTCAGAGAGAAGTACATGGCCAACCGAATAAAACTGCTGGCCAAGAACTCAAAGCGGCTGCTGGCTGTAGTTGAGACCGAACGTGTCAAGGGCATCCTGTCCCTCTTGAGGGATGATACGGATGTCTGAATGCGAGAGATGCGCGGAAAGCCTGGAGAACAGGTATGCATACTGCACACTGTGCGGAAGCCCGACCGGATACAAACCGCCTGAGGGCGGTCTGTATGCTGCGATCAAATGGATAGGCGTTGCGCTGATGCTGCTGTGCACCGTGATGCTGTTCTTCGAAGTGTACGCAATACTTTGGGGGTTCGGCGACATATGGGTAGATATAGGGTCATCGGGGCAGGCGTACATACTCATACTCACTCCGTCGCCCGCTCTCCTGACAGAGCTTAACGGAATCGCAGCCAATCTGTGGTATCTGTTCATCGTGATCACGGCGATAGCGTCGTTCGTGATGCTCCTGTACACGAGCCGCGACGGCTTCAGGAACATTCTGAAGAAGAACATCGACAAGATAGATGATATGCCGCTCTACGGCGTCGTGACCTTGTTCGCAGCGGCGATCGCGTTCAATCTCATATTCAATATGTTGGTCATGGCGGCGGGCAGCGACCCGTCCGTCCCCGGTCACTGGGGACCGCACTGGGGAGAATGGTACCACCTTCTGACCGCGGCCGTCTGGGAGGAGATACTTTGCCGTGTCCTGATGATAGGCGCGCCGATAATGGTACTCGGGCTCCTGATGAAGAAGAAAGGATCATGGAGGTGCCTGCTCGGACGCTTCGAGATGGATGGTGCCGCGGTCGCGTTCATCGTGATATCGTCGGCCATCTTCGCGTACGCCCACCTGGCCGGATGGGATATCTTCAAGATAATACCGACGTTCGTGGTCGGTTTGGCGCTTGGATACCTATTTGTCAAGTACGGGATACATGCGGCTATAATGCTGCACCTTCTGACAAATTACATGACATCTCTTATTTGGATACTCGGCGACGACACAGGCGAGGC
Organism: Methanomassiliicoccaceae archaeon; assembly: GCA_009780795.1. Taxonomy (GTDB): domain Archaea; phylum Thermoplasmatota; class Thermoplasmata; order Methanomassiliicoccales; family Methanomethylophilaceae; genus Methanomicula. Next base: position 7,866 of record WQZJ01000022.1, on the reverse strand, counting down.
TCTGCTCGTGCTGTTCATGCTCACCATCGTGATGTTCGGTCTCCTGTTCCTGGTGATCTACGGGATACGTGCCGCACGCTTTATGAGAACGATGGTCTCAGAGGCGCAGGAGCCCCCTGAGACGGTCCCTTGAGGTGACCGCGGACTCGATCGACCTCGACTCTATGATGTATTTGCCCTTGTACTTCGAAAGTCTTTTCAGTACCTTTTCGAAGTCTATGTTACCGTCGCCTATCGTCATATGATCGTCATTGTCACCGTTGTTATCGTGTATGTGCACGTTCCTTATCCTATCACCGAGCAGATCGATCATCTCATCGATCTGACCGACCGTGTTCGCGTGACCTATGTCAAAACATATCTTGAGGTCCGTACCGTCGACAAGGTCGAACATCTCCTTCGCGGTCTTTCCGAGCATGAACTTGAATGACGGCATGTTCTCCGCGCATGCTGTGATACTGAACTCGTTCATCAGACGGTCGATGGTCTTCATAGAGCGTTTTGCCTTCTCCGCAGACCTTTCCTCATGCCCGGGGATTACCATCGAATGATATCCGGGATGGAAGGTCACGACCTTCGCACCGAGCTCTATCGCCTGCTCCATGGACGCGATTATCTCCATCACGGCCGCTTCTCTCATCCTTTCACTGAGCGCGGCGATGTTCACGTCCGAGATGGTTGTGTGTATCGAGAACTTAACGTCATACGAGGGGGCGATCGCTAACAGCCTGCGCGACACCAGCGGAAGATAATGTTCTCCCTCAGATATTATCTCCCAATGATCGAAATCCTTTGATATCCTGACGAGGCAGTCCTCTACGCTGTTCGCCGCGAAGTTCACCGATGATACGCCTATCATATCCTTACCTCCTCACCGTCGACGGTGTTCGGGGCGAACGCCTCTATGAATGACGTTATGTCATCCGCCTCCACGGACACCCTTATCGTTCCTAGTACCGTCCTTCCTTCGACGAACGATATCTTTCCGGCATATGCGGCCTGTTTGTTGAGATCGAAATAAGTGATCTCCCCTCTCCTTCCCTTCATCATGACGGAACGGGCGGTATCCAGTATCCTCTGCCTTCGTATCTGATCGCCGAAATGATCCATTCCGACCGATCCTGACCGTATGCCGTCCCCGGTGATGTCCAGGACGGCACCCGGGAATATGTTCAGCACGGCCAGCCTTACCTTTTCGATGTCCTCGCTCGGAAAAACCGGGCACGATATCCTGACGGTCGGGGTCATGAAACCGGATGTTCGAAAAAGTATATAACAAATCATCCGCTCTTCGTTAAGGATGAGGAGCGAGGTCCTGAACATAGCGGCACAGAGGAACATGTTCCTGTCCCCCGATGCCCTGGAGCTTGTCCTCTCTGAACCGGAACCCGGGACGTTCATCAGTAACATATTATCATCGATGACACGGAACACGATGGTCATCGAAAAGAGCGACATACTCGGTTTTCTGGGCGGTGCGGTGAGCAAAGAAATAAAACCGGTCACTCCGAGGAATAAGAAACAACCTGACATCTCCGTCATCGCCGGGACGGATGTCACCGGTGAGTCGATGTGCGAAGGCAAGATGGAAGATTTCACCAGATACTTCATGAGTCGATACAACACGATACGCGACATCCTCAGAAGACGCATGGGAACGGTCATGCCTATCGAGAAAGCAGTTACCGTGAACCGTGAGGTGCAGGTCATAGGCATGGTCTCCGAATCCACGATAACGAAGAACGGACACCGGCAGCTCAAGCTCGAGGATGAGAGTGGCATGTGCAAAGCGATAATAATGAAGGACTCGCCGCATATCAACGACATAATAGTGAATGACGAGGTCATCGGTGTCGTCGGCAGCAGAAAGGACGGTGGTGTTCTCTTTGCCACCGAGATAATAAGACCGGGCGTGCCGTCGGAGATATGGGAGGAGTCGGATTCCGTCTCATCTGTTGCCTTCCTGTCAGACATACATGTAGGGAGCCACACGTTCCTGGAGAAGAGATGGGACAATATGGTTAGATGGCTCAAAGAGAATGCAAAAAAAATGGATCTGGATTATATTATAATACCCGGGGACGTCGTCGACGGCATCGGTATATTCCCGGGTCAGCAGGAAGAGCTCTCGATAGATGATATCTACTTCCAGTACCATAGGCTTGCCGAATACCTGAAGGACATACCGGACCACATAAAGATGGTGCTGCAGCCCGGTAACCATGACGCTGTGCGCCCGGCGGAGCCGCAGCCGGCACTGGCGGAGGTATTCACGAGATCGTTCGATTCCAATGTCATGCTGACAGCTAACCCGGTCGGTCTGAACATCGAAGGTCGAACGGTGCTGACGTATCACGGAAGAAGCATCGATGATTGGGTTGCGAGCGTACAACGACTGACGTATAATGATCCAATAGGCATTATGAAGGAGATGCTCGAGCGGAGACACCTGGCCCCGATGTATGGTCTTAAGACCGCGCTGGCGCCCGAGAAGAAGGATTATCTGGTGATAGACAAGAGACCGGATATCTTTGTTACAGGGCACGTTCACGGTGCCGGTTCTATCGAGCACAAGGGGATAAGGCTCATAGCGGCGTCGACGTGGCAGGATCAGACCGAATACCAAAGGATGCATAACTTCAACCCGGAACCGGCCGTGATGCCGATCGTCCACCTGGGCACGGGGAAGACGACGATGAAGGGTTTCTGAAGTGGTAGAATGCTCACAGCATGGATACTTCTGATCATAGCTGGCCTCCTTGAACCCTGTTGGGCCGTATCGATGAAAAAGTCCAACGGATTCCGGAACGTCCGGTGGACACTGGCCACCATCGCATTTCTTGCGGCCAGTCTCTATCTGCTGTTCGTTGTCATGTCATCGCTCCCGGCCGGCACGGCATACGCCGTATGGACCGGGATAGGCGCAGTATGCACATTACTGGCCGGGATGCTGCTCTTCAAGGAGAGAACGACCGTCCTGAGGGTATTCTTCGCCGTTCTGACGGTGGCCGGTATAATCGGGCTGTATATCACGGCGGGGGTGTGACATGAACAAAGGATGGACCTACATTTTGATAGGAGGTCTGTTCGAGATCGTTTGGGCTGTCTCGATGAAATATTCCGACGGTTTCGCGAGTATCCTGTGGACGATAACCGCGATAGTGTTCATCCTGCTGAGCATGGTCATGCTGTCGAAGGCGATAAGCACCGGGATGCCGCTGGGGACCGCGTATGCGGTGTGGGTCGGTATAGGAGCGGCCGGGATATTCGCATACGGCATATTCTTCATGGACGAGCCTGCGGGAATTCTTCGGATACTCTTTGCGATGATGATCATCGCGGGCATAGTCGGACTGCAGAAGACATCGACCGCCCGCTGAGCGCCGATGTCACTGACCTTGGATCATAACGCCTTTGGAACAGAACAAATAAATTGAGAAATTTAAGGTGTTTAAGGATTGAGCTGCTTCCAGAGGAAGTAGACGGTCAGGAACGACCCGAGCATCAGCATCGCATACCCGACGATCCATATGACCTTGAACGCCCTCGCCCTTTTCTTGGGGTCGTCCCTGATCTCTAAGAACCTGTCCTCGAGCGACATCACTCCGCGGCCTCGCCCTTCTTCTTCAGGTGCTTGAGACGGATCGTGTTCTCCCTTTCCATCTCCTGCAGCCTGAACTCAACGAATGATTCCGCTTCCTGCAGTTCCGGGATGACCTTGAATTCCAGTGCGTTCACTCTTCTCTTGGTCTTCTCGATCTCGTCCAGGAGCTTCTTCATCGTTATCTCTACTTCCGCCGCCTTCACAAGCGTCTCCAGCAACTTCTCGAAGGCCTGTGCGGCCTCCTCGATGTATGCTGACGTCGAGATGACACCGAATCCCCTTTCGGTCATCGGTGTCCTTATGATCTCGCACTCGACCTTCGGGACCATCATTCCCATGATGCTCTTGCTTCCGAGCTTCACCTTCGGGTCCGCTTTGAGGGCGTACGCGGCACTCTTCACCGCGATCGCCCCCTCCACGGCCCTTGCGATGGCGACCTTCTGCATCGCAGCATCATATTCCGACAGGACGCTCCCGCGCATCTCCTTCGCTTTCTCGAGTACTTCGAAGAACTCGATGATGAGGCCGTCCCTCTTCATCTTCATGATCTTGTATCCGCTCTTGGAGAGCTTGATCTTCCTCTTCACCTCGAGCAGCGCGGAACGCGTCGGCGTGATATCTTGTGTCGGCATTCTTATCAGCTCTGAAGGTACTTTTCCTGATACTTACGGTCGATCCTCGTCAGCTGGTCCCTCGACAGCGACTTGAGGATGTCCCACGATACTGCCAGCGTATCCTCGATGGAGCGGTCCTCCTCGTGTCCCTGCTTTACCACACGGCTCTCGAAGACGTCCGCGAAGTCCAGGAGTCTCCTGTCCTTCTCTGATAACGACTCTTTACCGACGATGGCCACCAGACCGCGGAGGTCCTTTCCTTCCGCATATGCGGCGTACAGCTGATCAGAGACCGCCTTGTGGTCCTCTCTGGTCTTTCCGGGACCGACACCTGCGTTCATCAGTCTGCTGAGAGACGACGAAACGTTCACCGGCGGGTATATGCCTGCACGGTGTAACTCCCTCGACATGACTATCTGTCCCTCTGTGATGTAACCGGAAAGGTCCGGGATCGGGTGCGTTATGTCGTCGCCGGGCATCGAGAGGATCGGGATCTGCGTGATGCTTCCCTTCTTCCCTTTTATCCTGCCCGCGCGCTCGTAAAGCTCAGCAAGGTCCGTGTACATGTAACCGGGGTAGCCCCTTCTTCCCGGAACCTCTTCTCTGGCGGCACCGACCTGTCTCAGCGCCTCGCAGTAGTTCGTGAGGTCCGTCATTATGACGAGCACCTGCATGTCCAGTTCGAAAGCCATGTACTCAGCCGTCGTAAGACCGAGACGGGGCGTGACTATACGCTCGATGGCGGGATCGTCGGCGAGATTGAGGAACACCACGGCGTTCTTCAATGCGCCCGTCCTCTCGAACTCGCGCATGAACGTCTGCTTCTCCTCGTTGGTTATTCCCATTGCCACGAACACCACGGCGAACTCCTCGTCCTTGCCGCGTACCTTCGCCTGTCTGGCTATCTGCATCGCAAGGTCGTTGTGAGGAAGACCTGAAGCAGAGAATATCGGAAGCTTCTGCCCCCTGACAAGGGTGTTCATACCGTCTATCGTCGATATTCCGGTCTGGATGAAATCCGCGGGGTTGTCGCGGGCCCACGGGTTTATGGCCGCTCCGACTATGTCCAGCTTCTTCTCAGGTGTTATAGCAGGTCCGCCGTCCAGCGGCTCACCGCTTCCCGAGAGGACACGTCCCAACATGTCCTTCGACACCGGCATCTTCATCGTCTCACCGAGGAAACGGACGCTCGCGTCCCTGTCTATTCCTGACGTTCCCTCGAATATCTGAACGACCACCATGTCATCCGACGAATCAAGAACTTGTCCTCTCTTCGTCGAACCGTTCGATAACTTCACGCTGACGAGCTCCTGATACGATATCGGCTCCGTCTTCTTCACGAACACCAGCGGACCGGCGATCTCGGTGATCGTCTTGTACTCTTTGGATACTTTGCTCATTGATCACACCCCCAGTCCTGCGAACTCTTTTTCCATGTCCGTGTCAACGGCCTTGTACTCATCGTCGATGTTCGTCTCGTACTTCGCCATCGCCAGTCTCTGCTTTGCCGGTATGTCCGCTATCTTGCTGACCGGCGCACCGCCGGCCAGCGCCTTGTCGGCGAGGTCGGAGTACTTCTTTATCAGTTTCATCACTGTGTACTGTCTCTGCATCGGGCAGAACGTGTCCACCGGGTGGTACGCGTTCTGCTGCAGGAATATCTCCCTTATCATTTTGGAGACTTCCAGCGTCACCTTCTGCTCATCCGGCAGCGCATCGGAACCGACCAGCTGCACGATCTCCTGTAACTCGGATTCCTTCTGCAGGATCTGCATGGCCCATTCCCTGAGTGCCGGGAAGTCCTCCGCGACGTTCGATGCGTACCATGACCTGAGCTGCTTGTCGTACAACGAGTACGAAGTGAGCCAGTTGATGGCCGGGAAGTGTCTCCTCTCTCTCAGTTTCGTGTCCAGTGCCCAGAACACACGCACTATGCGCAGCGTGTTCTGCGTCACAGGTTCGGAAAGATCTCCTCCGGGCGGCGACACGGCACCGATGACGGATATTGAACCTTCCGATCCGGCGAGCGTCTTGCATCTGCATGCACGCTCGTAGAACTCCGAGAGACGGCCTGCGAGATACGCAGGATATCCTTCCTCGCCGGGCATCTCTTCAAGCCTTGACGATATCTCTCTCATCGCCTCCGCCCATCTTGACGTCGAGTCCGCCATGAGCGAGACGTTGTATCCCATGTCCCTGTAGTATTCCGCAATGGTCATTCCGGTGTAAACGGATGCCTCTCTCGCCGCAACGGGCATGTTGGACGTGTTCGCAATGAGAACGGTCCTGTTCATAAGCGGGTTGCCTGATTTCGGGTCCTCGAGGTGCGGGAACTCTGTGAGAACCTCTGTCATCTCATTACCGCGCTCGCCGCATCCTATGTAAACGACTATCTCGGCGTCCGACCATTTCGCGAGCTGCTGCTGCGTAACGGTCTTTCCGGTACCGAATCCTCCGGGGATCGCGGCCGCACCGCCCTTCGCCAGTGGGAACATCGTATCGAGAACTCTCTGACCGGTCACAAGCGGTATGTCCGGCTGGAACTTCTCCTTCACCGGTCTCGGTACACGGACGGGCCATTTCTGCATCATGGCTATATCGTTACCGTCAACCACCGCCACCGTCTCCTCGACGGTGAAGCTGCCTTCCTTTATGCTGTCGACCTTTCCCTTAACGTTCGGGGGGACCATTATCCTGTGCTCCATCGTGCCCTCCATGACCGTTCCGATCACCTGGCCGGCGGACACCTCGTCCCCTTTCTTCACTATCGGGTTAAAATCCCATTTCTTCTCTCTGTCCAATCCAGGTGCGGAAACTCCGCGGTAGATGAAGTCCCCCATCGTGTCCTTCAGTACGGGAAGGGGTCTCTGTATCCCGTCGTAGACCGACGAGAGCAGACCCGGCCCCAGTTCCGCGACAAGGGGACGGCCGGTGTTGGAGACCGGTTCTCCCGGTCTTACGCCGGACGTGTTCTCATAAACCTGGATGATCGTGTGGTCGCCCACTATTTTGATGACCTCGCCCATCAGCTTCTCCGTCCCTACCTGTACGACGTCGTACATCTTCGGCGAGATGCCCATGGCGGTCACCACGGGTCCTGCGACCCTGTAAATAACACCTTCTTTGCTCATTTAATCATCCTCTGTCTTGTATAAATCAACGCCAATCGCTCTTTTAACTCTCTCACGAAGGTCACCTTCGTCCCTTCCTACCGGTACTACCACGGGCTGGATCATGTCCAGCACCTTCTGCCTAAGCTGCGGGGACAGCAGCTGAAGATCTTTAGAGTCCGCCGCAAGTATCCCTACCGATTCTTCGGCGAGCGCTTCCAGCATCTTCTTTTCGTAATTCTCGGGTGTTGCGACGAAAACTCTCCTGAGCCCCGCCAGCCTGAATCCGAGGACGAATTCTTCACTTCCTATGACTGCTATTTCCATTTCAGATCACCAGTAGTCCTTTGATGGTGTCCTTGTCAATTCCGCTCTCTATGCCTCTCGCTATTATCCTTACATTCTCAACTTCAATGCTCTTGTGGATCATGAAGTCGAGAATGGGTATCACCGATAACGGATAGAGGTGCGAGAACTTCTTTGCCTGCCCTATATGATATCTCTTCATACCGGCCACGAGATCTTTGAGCGATCCGGT
>WQZJ01000021.1 GCA_009780795.1 Methanomassiliicoccaceae archaeon | reverse complement strand
TCCTTCAAGACGCTGGATGTTCCAATGTTTACGTAGTTATAGTACCTCAGACATCACAATAGTGCCGTTTCAGATGATGTTCATCATTTCAAAACATGGCGAAATTATGATTTCCTGTTGGCCGCGCTGCACGCCATGAAAGAGCATCGTCCGAGATGACCGCGGACCAACGGAAGATTAATTATTCAATCCGCGTTGGCGGTACCGTGAGATATGTAGTTGCGGTCACGGGGGCGTCGGGCATAGCATACGGCGTGCGCATGTTGGAGAGCCTTCCCGGAGAGAGGATATTGGTCATCTCCGACATGGCGAAGAGAATTATACCAGAAGAGACCGGACTTTCAGTGAAGGATGTGGAGGGACTCGCGGATACAGTGTTCGATGACCACGACCTTTTCGCTTCCATCTCCTCAGGAAGTTATCATTTCGACGCGATGATTGTCGCCCCCTGCAGCTCATCGACGCTGGCGAAGATCGCCGCCGGTCTCGCCGACACGCTTATCACAAGAGCAGCGGCCGTTGCCATGAAGGAATCCAGGAAATTGATACTTATCACACGCGAGACGCCGAAGAGTGTTGTGATGTTGGAGAACGAGCTCAAACTGGCGAGATGCGGCGTCACCATACTGGACGCCAATCCGGGATTCTATTCCAAGCCGAAGAGTGTCGACGATATAATATCATTCATAGCCGGGCGTTGTCTCGATCAGCTGAGGATCGAACATTCCCTTTACAAAAGATGGGAATGAACCAAACATCGTTGTTGCGGATCACTCTATGTATATCGCCGGCCTTCCGGGTATCGCCGCCTTCGACTTTCCCTGCGGATCGTATATCCCTTCGTCGTCGGCCGACATCACTTCCACCTTTACGCCGGTCTCGAACGATATGAACGCCGCCGCCGCTGACAGGTGTTCCTTTTCATTGAGCTGCATCAGCGCGCGCCGTCCCTCATTGGACGTTCTTGTCATGTCCGTTGCCAGCTTCTTCGCCAGTTCCGACGCCGCCTTCCCGTGTGGTCTGATGGCCTCATCGGACATGCATATCTTCGTCAGCGTCGGGATGTCCAGCTTACCTTCCGCCGCAAGGTTCAGCGCGATGCCCATTGCCTTGACCTTCCATTGCTGCGTCGTATATATCACGACGCGGCTCGGTTCCATTTTGATGACCTTGATTATTTGTGATATGTCCGATATCACGTCGCGTATAAGCGTCTCGCCGAACTCCGAACCGGCGTTCCCGGCGGGGACCTCGGAGAACTGATATTCCGATACGAGACCTTCGAACCCGCACATGCTCCAGAGCTCCTCGGCCACATGCGGTGTCACGGGGGCCATCGCCGATATCCACATCCTCAGCGCGTCACGTATCACATCGGAGTTGCATCCGTCCCTACGGATGTACCATTTCATGTCGTTGTACATCTCGAAATACGTCTCCGACGTGAGATTCCTGAGATCGAACCTTCCCATTCCTTCGTGAATCGACGCCAGGTGCGTCCCGAATCTGGAGAGTAACCATCCGTCCACGTCCGAGTCGTCCTCCACCTCTACCATCGAGTTGAGGTCGCTGACCATGCTTATTATCCTGTCCAGGCGCTGGCGGTACGACATCACCGTATCCTCATCCCACTCGACGTCCGCGAACGGTGACGCCACATGCGCATAGTACAGACGAAGCGCATCCACGCCGAACTTCTCCGCCGCGCCGGGTATCGGCTGCGCTCCTCCCTTCGATTTTGATATCTTGCTCTTCTTGCCGGTGATGTACCAGTTCACCATTATACCGCGCGGTAGTTTCTCCGGAGGAAGTATCGCCGTGTGGTTGAAGAGGAACGTCGGGAAGTGGACCGTCATGTGCTCCTTCCCTCCCAGGTTCAGATCGAGCGGATACCAATATTGAACGTCCTCCCTTATCTTGTTCAGCAGCTCTTCCGGTATCCCGGTCTCTTTGGACACATCGCTCACATCGCCTTTCAGCAGCACCACGTGGTCGAAGAACGATTCCGTCATCTGCGCCGGCGATATCTGGCCGCTGTTGGCGTAGATGCATATCGTGTAATAGATCGGATACAGCGTGGAATCCGATATCGCCTCTATCGTCCACCTCTCGTCGTACGGGAACTTCGTTCCGAGCCAGTTGCCCTGCCTCACGCATGCGCGCTCCCTGAACCATTCCAGGACGCCGTGGACGTTGTTCTGATATTCCACGGGATTTATCTGCATCGTTCTGCAGTGATCGCTCGTCCTTCTCGTCAATTCCTCATCCGCATAATTGATGAACCACTGATCGTCCACCCGTTTGATCATGACGGGGCTGCCGCATCTGCATATGACCTCTTCGTTGAGGTCGCGGAACAGTTCCGCCTCGCCGGATGTTATCATTTCCTCTCTCATCCGGTCCTTCGCCTCCTCAACGCGGAGTCCTGCGAACTTGCCGCAGACATCCTTCATCCTGCCGGTGTGGTACCCGTCCTTGTAGACCTGTTTCTTGGCATCCTCCAGCATCGGGTCCCCGGACATCTCTATGTCCATTCTCTCTATGATGTCCCGTGCGGGGAAGTCGCCGTATCCGTCCATGGAGATTATCGATATCGGAACGGCGGAGTCTATCTGCTCCTTCGTAAGTTTGTATTCGGACGTGATGTAAGGGTCGTTCTTGACGTCCCTCAGCGATATCCAGTCATCGGGCGCGTCCGACGGTACCGACGTTACAAGTCCGGTACCGACGTTCGGATCGCAGAACCTTGCCGGGAACACCGGCACGGAACGGCGGATCATCGGGGCCTCGCACATCCATCCTACCATATCCTTTCCGTTCACAGTTCCGATGATCTCGCAGTCGTCCATCTGGTACGCGAGCTTCTCGGCCGCCGGTCGGGAGACTATCCATGTCTCATCCCCCTTTCTCATTTTGACGTATTCGACATCCGGGTTCACCCAGAAGTTCACCTGCCCGTAGACCGTCTCCGGCCTCAGTGTCGCGGCCACCAGGAACAGATCGCCGCATTTGAACTTCAGCAGGGTGTACTCCTGCGTCTCGGCGTTGCCGCCTTTGGATATGTCCGTCTCGGAAGCGTCTATCGCGACCGGTCCGCATTGCACGCATGCGGACGCGTAATACGGTTTCTGTATGAGCAGTCCGGCGTCGTTCAGTTTCATGAACTGCCACTGCATGAATTTAGCGTAATCATCGCATAATGTGCACGTGAACCTTCTCCAGTCGGACAGGAATCCGAACTTTTTCCAGTAATCGTTCACGTATATGTCATTGAAGAAACACACCACCGATTTAGGGTCCTTCATGGCCTCCAGCTGCGCGTCGGTACATCCGTTGCGTCTAAGATATTCTATCATCCCGTCCTCTTCCCGGGATATCCTGTGCGCCAGCGTTATCGCACCGTTGCCGGTCGCGTGCGTTCCAACGGGGAAAAGCACGTTGTGGCCCGTCATCCTTTTATATCGTCCGATGGCGTCTGCGTAAGTGTACCCTCTCATGTGTCCAACGTGCAGATATCCGGTCACGCCGGGGTATGCGAAAACTATCATGAACTTGGGCCTGTCGTCTCTTTCGGCGATCCCAAGCTCCCGTGATTGCCATTCCCTCTGCCACTTATCTTCCATTTCCCTGTAGCTGGATGCCATCGGTGGTGTCCCTTCCGGTGCACACGGGATTATGTGCCCGTATTATATACTTATTTGAAGATATTATATTATAAAGAACTATATGCGGCGCGTACCCCTGCCGCATATCGTTCCCTGTTCGTATTACAAGTGTAATACTTTTGTAAACAGATTTATATATCACGTATTACATATATGTTTTCAGAGTCAGAAGGGGATGCACTCTACGTAACGTCTGAGAAGGTGGAAAACTATGGACGGAAAAAAGAACGAGGAAAAGGTTATATCGCTCCGGATGGGAGCCGAGGAGATCCTGGCAATGGGAAACTACTTGGTGGAGCATGCCGACCTCGGCCTCAATACGTCACAACTCATAAGGACCGCCGTCATGAAGTATATAAGAGGGGATGCTGAAAATACTTCGTCGGACAAAAAGGGAAGCGGGATATTCGTCCGCTTGAGCAAAACGGAGCTGGCCGCGGTCGCTCTGGCATTGGAGACCGGACCGTACATCGACGAGGAGGAATTCATAAGGGACTCCCTTAGGAAGACCATCGCACCAAGGATCGATGAACAGAACGGGAACCTGCTGGAAACGGCGCAGAAGCTTACGCTCTGAACGAATGGAACAGAAGGGATGGGATCACGGAACTACGGGGCTGAGCCCCGTCGTTCCGTAAGCAAGTGAGGGATGGAAATGGAAACAAAAATACGTGCAACAACAAATGTGTTGACGGTCGAGCCGCGTATAGCGGTCGTCGGTATCGGAGGCGCCGGCTGCAATGTTGTCAATGACATATATTGGGCGGACGGGTCCATAGACACCATTGCCATCAACACTGATAAGGATTCATTGAGACAGACGAGGGCCGATGCCAAGGTCTGTCTTTGTAAGGATGTCACGAAGGGTGAGGGCGCGAAGGGCGATGTCCTTCTTGCCGAGAGATGCGCGAAGGCGCATGTGGACGAGATAAGAGAGGCTCTTGAGGGTCACGACACCGTGTTCGTGGTCGCTGGGATGGGCGGCGGGACCGGTACCGGTGTGGCACCGGTCGTTGTGGATATCGCGCATTCGATGAACATCATAACGTTCATGATAGCGATCAAGCCCTTCTCGTTCGAGATGCAGAGGAAGAGGGTCGCCAAGGAAGCGATAAAGAGGATAAACGCAAGATGTCCGATGACAGTGGTCATCGAGAATGACAAGATACTCTCCAATTTCCCGCACATGACCGTGAACGACGCGTTCGAATCGGTCAACGGGAGCGTCGTCGGATTCATCGGCGAAAAGAAGAGAAAGCTCTCAGAGGCTATGATCGCCCAGCTCAGCACCATCGACACGATGATAGAGGAGCGGGACGAGCCTCATTCGCTCTCGATGTTCGCCGGCGACAGAGCGGACGCATAATTACGATGATATCTCCCCCGGACGGGCGCAAGCCCGTCCAACAATCTTTTCGCTATCTTTAGATAGTTTTTCTGTTATGGCATCTGTATGCGTGTCGGCCTCATAGTCAATCCGATAGCGGGCATGGGCGGTTCCGTCGGTCTCAAAGGTACCGACGGTGACGCATACACCAAGGCACTGGAGCTTGGTGCCATCAGGATGTCCCATTTCGCCGCGAAGAGAGCGTTGTCTTCAATCCGCCCGGATATAGAGTTCACGTCGGCGAGATACATGGGCAGCGATGTTCTCGACTATTTGAGCATACCTCATGAGGTCATCGACACCGCATCGAAGGACACATGCGGTTCGGACACCAAGAAGATCGCGAAGATGATGGAAAAGAACTGTGACCTCATCATGTTCTGCGGAGGGGACGGCACCGCGAGGGACATACTGGATGCGGTCGGGACATCTGTTCCCGTGTTGGGCATCCCTGCGGGGGTGAAGATGTATTCGTCCGTGTTCGCGACAACGCCGGAAGATGTCGCGAACATCGTCCACGGGTTCGCCACCGGTTACGTCAAGGTCACCGGCCGCGACGTCATGGACATAAACGAGGAGGATCACAGGAATGGGATATTGTCGGCGAAGTTCTACGGTTGTCTCAATGTCCCGTATCTCCCCACGGCCGTCCAGGACTGTAAAGGGATATATGAAGGCAACAATGAGAACGAAGAGATCGATGAGGTGGCCGAGTACATAGTATCGACGATGGAGGATGATACCCTCTATGTGATAGGTCCCGGCAGCACCGCCGGCCGCATAATGGAGCGCATCGGCCTGGATCACACTTTACTCGGCATAGATGCGGTGTTCGGCGGGACCGCGGTGGGTACGAACCTCAATGAGAAGGGGCTTTTGGACCTGGTCGGCAGATATGAAAGAACTGTGCTCATACTCGGTATAATAGGAAAACAGGGGTTCTTCCTGGGCCGCGGGAACAAGGAGCTCACGCCGGCCGTCATCAGGAAGATAGGTGCTGACAACATCGTCCTGGTGTCGGGTCTCACGAAGCTCAACGATCTGAAGGAGCTTCATGTGGACACGGGAGACCCTCAGCTGGATCAGGAATTAAAAGGATATAGGAAAGTGGTTTTCAGGTACGCCAGGGAGCGCCTGGTCAAGGTCACATGATCATGACGATAATTTGAGCGCCTCGTAGTTGTACACCTTCTTCGGGCAGCTGAACTGACATCTGTAGCACGCGGTCCCTAAACACTTCTTCGTCTTTACGTGCACTACCTTATCGTCATCCATCCTGAGCGCCGATTCGGGGCATTCCCTCTCGCACGCCTTGCAGCCGTCGCATCCGTTGAACTTTCCGGTGAGCTCGCGGCCGATGTCCCTTATTATCGTCAGTCCCCTGTCGCCGAGTATCGGTATGTCACGTTCAGCTATCCTGAACACCTCGGCCCTTCCGGTGACCTTCGGCAGCTGCTGTATCCCTGCCATCTCCAGGTTGTCGTTGTACTGCGACATCGGCATACCCTCGGTCCAGTACGCAAGTTCCTGGATGTATATCTGCTCAAAGACCTTGTCAGTGGCGAACATCACATGGTTCGCCCTTATGCTGTCGGCGATCGACTGCAGTTCATCCAGTATTTCGGGCTTGCGGAGTATGTCCGTCGCCATGGCCAGTGATGTGTTGCCTATCTGGTACATCTTCTTGCAGGACGGCGGGACAAGCCCGACGGCGCGTGCCTTCTCGGCGTCCACATAGGTACCGGTCGCTCCGGACATGTACATTATGTTCAGGTCGGGGAATTTGATACCTGCATGCTCCAGCAATGTGAAATGACCGGCCCTCATCGCACCGATCGCCTTGGCGGCCTCCGATATGTCATGGTCCGTCACGAATATGCCGTCCTGCAGGACCAGACGTCCGCTGTCCGACTGCAGTTTGCCCTTCCTCCATAGGTTGGAATCCATGGCAGCGGCAAGAACAGCGACGACTCCCGTTCCGGTGATACCGGCGGCCTTTCCGTGCATCTCGCCCTCATCGGTGACCAGTCCCATCGCAAGGTCCAGGAGGTCTCCGGGCAGCGGCATGAGATTGTCGTCCAGCACTTTACATCTCCAGTTGAACTCATATTCGAGATCGCATATCGCACCGGGCGATGCCAGCATCCCGTGCTCGATGTGCTGACCCTCCATCGCCGGGCCGGCGGCGGCCGAACCTGTGTATATCTCGTCGCCCACCTTCAACGCCATCTCGGCGTTCGTTCCGTAGTCGGTGACAAGACAGTTCTCCTTCTGATCCAGGAAACCGCTCTTCACGAGCATCGCAAGCGCATCGGCACCGATCTCATGCTTTATCGCCGGCGGGACGAACAGTTCCGCGCGGTCCGGAAGTTCGAGACCGACATCCACTGCGGATATCACCCTCGCGTTCCTTTTTAAAGGGGTTATCCCGCGGGTCTTCCATGCCTGCTCCCCTGCATATGCGAGGTCGTCTATGTCCATGTTCTGGAACAACGACAGTTGGATGGGGTTACCGCATATCGCGACCTTCTCCACTTTGTTCAGTTCTATTCCCAGATTGTTGATGACCTGGTTCGCGGTGCTGATCAATATCTGATGCGCCAGGTCCTTTCCCATTTTGATGCAGAAGGTCAAGTGATCCATGATGTTCGCACCGGGTAATGGGTGCGATTCCGTGATCGCTGTCGATAATATTCTGCCGGAAGAGAGTTCGACCGCATGAGCTCTCGTCCCGCTAGTCCCTATGTCTATAGATATTCCGTACATATTCATCACTCCAATTCGATAATGTTCTTATTTTTGATCTTAAAACCTTTTGAGACCAGTGCGCTCCTCATCCTCTCCGCCAGTTCGACGCGGTCAACGTCGACGACGGCCGCCATGAACCGTATGTTCACGCGAACACCGTCCGCCAGGGACCCGTGGTGCTCCACTCCCGTTCCTAGGTCCGTCAGGTTAAGCGTCATCGTCCTCTCCCCGTCGGTCGCGGCCATTTTCACGTGCCCGAGGAAACAGCCGGCGGATGCCTTGATCCATCCGGCCACCTCCATCATCACGGAATCGAGCGCGTCCAGGACGGACGCGGACATGCTGTCATGGGATGTGTTCAGACCATGCGCGGTGCCGCCAGATTCGAGAGGGTCACTCATTGAGTATCCTCCTTACCACCTCATCGATGCCTTCCTCGGTGACCGCTGACACCCGTATGATATCTCTGCCAGCATGCATAGACCTTAACTTACCGGTAATCACCTCTACGTCCCCCTCGCTGCAGAGGTCCACCTTTGTTATCAATATCAGATCGGACGCATGAAGTTGCCTCTTAAAGAACTCCTCTTTGTTCTCCATCAGCTCATAGAACCGTTTGGCGTCCGCGAGACCGACGATCATCGTCCTGTCGGAATCTATGAGGGACGTTCTGACCAATTCCTTCACTTTGTGCGGCAGCGCCAGTCCCGTAGGCTCTATTATGATCACATCCGGATGGATGTCACGGTCTATGTTCTTCAGCGCGTTCTGAAGTGTGCCCGACAAAGAACAGCATATGCATCCGTCAGGCAGCTCAACGGCATCGTACCCTTCCCCTTTTATGGTGGCGCCATCGATGCCGACCTCGCCCATCTCATTTACCAATATCGCCACGGTCACGCCCGTACGTCTGCACCTGCCGGCGATCTTCATGAGCAGTGTGGTCTTTCCGGTTCCGAGGAATCCTCCTATAATACAGGTGAACATTAAGATAAAAACAGAGAAGCTGGTATTTATTAACTACTGATATTTTAAAAACACTTTGCACCGTTAAGACTGGCGCGAAGGACAGTTAGGAGCGTGTTTGGTATTAATACCTTTCTTTAGATACAAAGTATATTTACGATAAAAAAACACTCATCAGTGTTTATACTTTTCCATGTTCGTTCTTAAAATAAGTGGTATTATATACAATCAAGACTCTCCACAATTGTTTAGTTTTCTGGATGTATCATCCATCCTCAGTCTTCCTTTAATAGCCTTCAACAAAATGTTCCTATGCGAGTGTTCGGCATGCCGGACGCTCGGGAGGCAAAGAATATGTTGAGCAAAAAAGGAGTGGACTTCGGGTTCATTCTCAAGCGCTATGATATAGAGGCTGAGAATCAGAACACCCCGGAATCCGTTGCGAAGAAGATGTTGCCGAAAGACGCTGTCTTCAAAGCCTGTGCAGAGGACGTCCTCTACATGAGGTTCAAAGACGTCGGAAAGACGGTGACCGAAGCGCTGAAGACAAAGAAACCCTTGGACATCATAAACGAGGGACTTGTCCCGGGCATGGAAATCGTGGGAAAGCTTTACGCAGACCACATCTACTACCTGCCTGAGATCATGCTCGCGGCAAAGACGATGGAGATCGGTATCGCCCTGGCTGAGAAGCAGCTCGCTGGCGGAAGGACAACGAAAGGTCTCGCCATCATGCACGTCGCAGAGGGTGACCCGCACGACATCGGAAAGAACATCGCAGTCGTCATGATGAGGGCATCGGGCTTCAGCGTCATCGACATGGGCAGAGATGTACCGGTCGACGATGTGGTCGCAGCGGTCGTCAAAGAGAAGCCTTTCCTGGTAACCGGAACGGCGCTCATGACAACGACGATGAGTGCATTCCCCGACATCGCGGCCAAGCTGGTCGCGAAGGGAATAAAGATACCCTTCATGTCCGCAGGAGGCGCCGTGAACAGAGAGTTCTCGGAGGGCTTCGAGCTCGGTATCTACTCGGAGAAGGCACCGCAGACCCCGCCGATAGCTGACAAGATCATCGCTGGCTACGACTGGAAGAAGGTCCGCGCTGAGTGGGACAACATAGTCGGAGGTGCGTAAATATGGCTATAACGAGATACACAAAGATGGCGTATGACAAAGCGGATGACATGGTATTCGGTACCGCAAAGCACCCGGTGTCATACGGTTTCGGAATAAAGGTCGGTGCAGGACGTGTAATACCTGAGCTGAACTACGCTCCGAGGCCCGGAAAGGAGAAAGACATCGCCCTGATCACCAAAGAGTACGTCGACTACATCACACAGGATGCGGTCAACCGTGCGGTCACCCTTGGTTTCCCCGACCTCCAGCTGGAGACGGAGTGGATATCCCAGATGGGTACCAACTCGAAGATGGCAGAGTCGATCGTCTCCGGACAGACGGCGCTCTTGGAAAAGATGCACGACAAATACGGCATAAACCTCGCTATCAGGCACACCCTGCCTGACCAGAGAGAGGCAGACCAGGGTCTGAGGCCGAAGATGGACAAGCTCCGCACATACCCGGAGAGGCTTATCATATCCGCAGAGATCGCTTGTGAGAACGGCGCATCCCTGATATCCTGTGAGACCATGGGCGGAAAAGAGCTTCTTGACTACGGTGTGATGACCGGTGACATAACGGCTTGTCTGTTCGGTATCGGATACCTCGGCTCACTCGACATGAGCTGGATCTGGCCGCAGTTCGTCGACATCTGCAAGAAGAACAAGGTAGTTCCGGGAGGAGACACGAACTGTTCCGGTGCCAACACCACAATGTTCATGGCAGGCGGTTACCTGGACAACGATGTTCAGAGGACCTTCTCCGCTGTAACGAGGGCCTTCGCCGCGGCGAGGACACTCTGCGCATGGGAGTGCGGTGCAACCGGACCTGACAAGGACTGCGGTTACGAGGGGCCGATCTGTAAAGCGATCGCCGGAAAGCCGAACGCCCAGGAGGGTAAGAACTGTCAGTGCGCTCACGCGGATCTTCAGGGTAACCTGATGGCCCAGATAACGGATGTCTGGTCCAACGAGTCCGTCGAGTACCACTCTGAGTTCGGTGGTTCGTCTGTTCAGTGCTGGCTGGGATCCTTGGGTTACGAGGTCTCGCTGATGAACACCGCGATAGCCTTCGGCAAAGAGAAGACGCTCAGAGACCTGTACATGTTCTCCGACCGCGCAAGGGGTCCGGAGGGTTACGTCCTCGCATACGACAACGCCTACAAGATCGGTCAGGCGATCGTTGCAGAGGGCAAGGACCTGTACGCAAGGGCGAAAGCCGCTGGTCTCACCGCCGCCAAGATCATACGCGACGGCAACAAGAAGAAAGAGATCCTGCTCACCGCGAAACAGAAGGACGTTCTCGACAGCATCATAAAGACGCTGGAGAAACTGCCGGACGAGGAGAGCAAGTTCCTCGACTACTGCCTGAAGACCTACAAGGATGTTCCGGCATTCAACCCGAAGAACTACGACCTCTGAGGTTAACAACCAAACCTTTTACCTTTTTTTTATATTCATCATTACCGAAGGTCATGTGATAACAGTAACCTGGACGCATATAGCCAGTATATCGAAAATAAAAGGAACGGGCGCGTTACGCGCCCTGATTGAAATTATTTGTTCATCGCTTCGTAGCCCATGTCGAACGCCTTCTCGTTCAGGTCCCTGAACTTCTCCGGAACAAGTGAGAGCAGCGATGCCCTGACCGCATCCTTCGGTATCGGGAAGCCTTTCGCGGCTGCGGCAGCACCTATCATCACCGCATTCGCGGCAACGGACTTACCGGCCTTCTCGGCTATGGACGTCGCTCCTATGGATATCAGGTTGCTGGTGACCTTTGCCACGGCCGCCGTCATCTCGCTTATCTCAGGATACTTCGAGAGTCCGGCCGTAACGGTGGGCGGGTAAACCGGGTCCAGGTTCATTACGACCACTGTATCCTTATTTCCGAGCGTCAGATTCCTGCAGGTCTCTGCGGGCTCGAACCCAAGTATCATGTCCGCCTCCCCCTCCGATGCCAGCGGGCTTACCACGTTGTCACCGATCCGCAGGGTCGATATGACGCTGCCGCCTCTCTGCGCCATGCCGTGGACCTCGCTCATCGCAACATTGCGTCCTGAGTTCATGGCCGCACTCCCCAGGACCATCGACGCCAAAAGCACGCCCTGTCCTCCGACACCGACTATCTGAACAACGTATTTCACTGTACCACCTCTATCGATCCGGCAGGACATACATTACCGCACATCGAGCACCCTATACATTGGGATGCGTCTATCGACACGATACCGTCCTTCTTCATCAGGGCAGGGCACGCGATAGAGGATATGCATATCGAGCACCTCTTGCACGTGTCCTGATTGACCCTGCATGTTCTCGGTTCGAGCAGTTTCTCCTTCTTCAGTTCGAGCGGACAGGCGCGCTTCGCTATCACTACCGACAGACCGTCATAATCGATCGCTTTCTCCATAGCGGCGACGGATGCGTCTATATCGTACGGGTCCACCGTGATCACGAAATTCACTCCCAAGCCCTTCACCAGCGCCTCTATGTCCATCGGCTCCGTCTTACGGCCGCCGTGGTCCCTTCCTGTGCCCGGATGCGGCTGGTGGCCGGTCATCGCTGTGGCGCGGTTATCCAGCACCACGGTGACGAACTTGTGGCCGTTGAACACCGCCGACACCAATGGCGTTATACCACCGTGGAAGAACGTCGAATCGCCGGCGAACGCTATGACCTTTTGATCCGTTGCCTCACAGAATCCGCATGCCGCTCCGATCCCGCCGCCCATGCATAATATCATGTCGGCCATCATGAACGGAGGCGATGCACCGAGTGAGTAACATCCTATGTCCGAACTGTATATCACCGGCTTTCTGCCGACAGCTTTCCTGATGGCATGGAATATCCCGCGGTGCGGGCATCCGGCGCAGAGCGTCGGAGGTCTGAGAGGTATCTCCACATCCGGTTTCGGCAGCGGTTCCTTTTTCTCTCCGGTCTCAGCGATATCACGCAGTGCCAGCACGGTGTCCGGCGAGTATTCGAACGCCATGGGGAGATCCCCGGTCCTCTTGCCGTGTATCTTCACGGAGATGCCGTTCTGTGCGGCGATACGGTACACCTGGTCCTCGAGGAACGGTTCCAGTTCCTCGACGACGATTATTTTTTCTTTACCCTTCATGAAGTCCGCTATCTTCTTCTCCGGAAGCGGATTGGTGAAACCTAATTTCAGTATCGATACGTTCTTCAGTCCTTCTTTGACGTAGGTGTATGCGACACTGGATGTTATGACGCCTATCTTTCCGTCGCCGTCTATGAAATTGAGTTCCGACGCCTCGGACATCTCGGCGGCCTTCTTGTTCAGTTCGAGTAACCTTATGCGGTTGACCCTCGCGTTGGACGGGATGTTCACGAACCTCTTGAGGTCCCGCTGGAACTGCGACTTCTTGGGAACGTCCTTTATCTCGCCTATCGGCACGATACCTCTGGCGTGGTTGATCCGGGTGGTCGTCCTGAACAGCACGGGAAGCGTCAGCTCCTCCGATATGTCGAAGGCTTTCTTGATCATCTCCTTGGCCTCGGCGGGCGTTGAAGGTTCCATCATCGGCAGCAGCGCCAGCTTCGCGTACATTCTATTGTCCTGCTCGTTCTGTGAACTGTGGGCCGACGGGTCATCTGCGGAAAGTATGACCATTCCCCCTCTCACTCCTCCGTACGCCAATGTGAGCATCGGGTCCGCGGCCACATTCACGCCCACATGCTTCATGAACACGAAGGTGCGTACACCGGACATCGCGGCTGCGGCGCCTGCCTCCATCGCCGTTTTCTCGTTCGTTGAAAATTCAAAGAATATGCCGTACTTGTCCCCTATCTTCTCCAGGTTGTTCCCTATCTCCGACGACGGCGTGCCCGGGTACGTGGACGCGAATCCCACACCCGCCTCTATTACACCGCGGGTGATCGCGTCGTTGCCCAACAGCAGCTCCTTTCCCTTATCATTCGCTGACATCTCAAATCCTCAGAATTAACCGTACAATAAGTAGTCAGATTTAATCATTATTGCGCTACGACCGCAACAGATATTAATGAAATACCAATTGGAAGGCTTGCGCGGGGGTAGTCAAGCC
>WQZJ01000020.1 GCA_009780795.1 Methanomassiliicoccaceae archaeon | reverse complement strand
TCATATGGTGACCTCAAAGCAGACCTTTCGCCTTCGCGAACTCCGCATTGAGGATGGAGCCTCCGGCGCCGCCTCTCAGCGTGTTGTGCGAAAGCACGAACAGTTTGTGGTATTCATCGTTCTTCCTTATCCTTCCGACCGTCACGGACATCCCCTTCGCCCTCTCGGGTGTTCCCGCCAGGGCGTCGAGCGCCGGCTGCGGACGGTTCATCTCGGAACGGACCATTATCGGGTCGTCCGGGGCACCGGGCAGTTTCAGCGTCTGCGGTTCCCCTCTGAACTTTCTTAACGTCTCCGCAAGTTCGTCAACGGACGGTGCCGTCTTCGTCTTGATGACCAACGATTCCAGATGACCGTCTATGACGGGTACCCTGGCACAGTTAGCGAGCACTCTGAATTTTGCGAAGTTGAACTCCTTGTTCTCATAGGTGCCGAGCATCTTCGCGATCTCGGTCTCCATCTTCTCCTCTTCATTGTTTATGAATGGTATCACGTTGCCGACGGCATCGAGCGACGGAACTCCCGGATACCCGGCACCGGATAACGCCTGATACGTGGACACGGACACAAATTCGAGTCCATAGGCATCACGTATGGCCGCCAGCGGTATGGCTATTCCGGTCGACGAACAGTTGGCGTTGGTGACTATGAACCCTCCGTCCTTGAACGTCGCCTGATCCCTGACCGACTCGATGTGCGTCGGGTTGACCTCAGGTATGAGTATCGAGACGTTCCTGTCCATCCTGTGCGCACCGGCGTTGGTGAAGACGGCGACACCGCCCTCGGCCAGCTCAGTCTCCGTTTTTCCGGCGAGGTCCGACGGTATCCCGGAGAGGGCGACCCTGGCGTTCTTCGATATCCTCTTGAGGTCCATTGCCTCTATCTTGAGGTCGAGTGTCTCCTCCTTGTACGGGTAGTCTCTCACCTTCAGGACGTCTCTCAGTCTCTTTCCGTCCGACCTCTCGGATGCGTACAACCCCTCTATCTCGAAATAGGGATGTCCCTCCAACATCTGCACGAACCTCTGTCCGATCATACCTGTGGCGCCGAGAACGGCAACGCGTGTCTTGTTCATTTAATACACTCCGCTACGAATATCGTAACGCTGTAGTTTTTCAATGATTAAAACCTCTATTGTCAATATTATTCATTAAAGAATATTTCGGCGTTAAAAAATTCACTGTCGTTCCTTTTCGCACAGCCATCATAGGTCAGTGAAGTGATTTTCCAACAGCTTGCGCGTATATGGCGGAGTTCCGGCCGTCTTGTACCGTTCTGCAACTCTCAGGCAAGGGCATTTTATCACATCACCGTTATACCGTGACCTGCAGATGACAGATGTTATGGATAAGGTCGCGGCGCTGTTATGCGGATACGCATCCAAGAAGATCGACGGATCGTACATCTCTGCATTCGGCAGGAGGATCAAGAGGTCGCAGGAATGGACATCGGATGACGACGTTCGTTCATCGTTGTCCGATCTGAGGATAAGTGATGACGCATTGAAGGCGTTCTCCAGCGAAAAGAACCGAAGGCTGATATGCGCATGCATATTCGCCAAGGACATCGGTCCGTCGAAACATGTCGATCCCGCATACATGGAATCGGCCGATGACAAGGAGAAAGTAAGGAACGAGATAAGAGAGTTCATTCTCACTGTACATGGGAGGATATGGTCAGATTCGACGGTCGCCGCGATCATGGGTCGCCGCGAGGTGCAGAACACTGTACGAAAGGATCTGGAAAAAGTGATGGCCGAACTCAAAGCTGTGAGAGATTCTCAATACGGGCAAGGAGATGACACCGACATCATAGTGACGTCGTATCCTTCTGCATCCCCTGCGTTCACTGGAAGAGATATGGACCTTTTCGAACTTTCGTTACTGGTCGAAAAGAATGACACTGTGTTCGTATACGGTCCCGACGGCATCGGAAAGACAGAGATGTGCAGGAAGTTCGCCGAGGCATGGGCATGCAAAGGACCGGTCGCATGGCTCGGATACGACGGCGATCTGAGATCGACGATCGTCTGGCATCTGAAAGTGAATGGAATGAATGAGAACGAGATACTCGACGAGGAAATGCTCTTCTGGTCCAAGTTATCGATACTGGCCAACGATCCTGGGGCACTTCTGATCATCGATGATGTTGCCGTCGACGATAAGCATTTGAAGACGGTTTCGAAGTACGGGTTCCGGAAAATATTCATATCCAGTGACAAAGGGCGCATGAACGGATATGCGAACATCGAATTAGGACCGCTCTCGGAGAACGATTCGTATGAGATGCTTATGCGTTCGTTGAATGAAGATAAGAAAGAATGGGCAGCGGCGAGGGAGCGCGATATACGAAATTTGTTAAGATCGGTCAGACATCATGCGCTCACGATATCTATGATGGCACGCAGCATCAATGCTGGTGGAAGGTCGGAAGAATTGACGGAGGTGCTGCCGGCGGATGCTGATGGCCGTATCCGTGAACTCTTGGAGATGTCGCCGCTCAGCGATAGGGAAAAGGAAGTTCTGACGATATTGTCCATGCTGCCCGGGTCCGGTATGCCGCTCAGGAGGTTCACATCATTCTCCGGAACGGATGATAAGGAGACCGACACAATCATAAGATCATTGGAGGTCAAAGGCTGGATAGACGTGACCAGAACGGAAGGGAGCGGCGACGAAGTGATATCGGCGCACCGGATGGTACTTAGGATAATGAAAGAGAGGTTCGGTCCGAAGGAGAATGACTGCGGAATGTTCCTCGCATCGTTGGAGAGATTCTTCGACCTCGGCCGTGTGTTCAATAACTGGACGGAGAAGATGGACCTTCTGCCCGTTCTCATATCCGCAACGGATACGGCGTCCGAAAGTCCCTATGCGCCGGTACTCTATTCCCTTTCGGGGAGATATCTATGCGGTTCCGGCAACTATGATGCGGCACTTGAACACTACTTCAAAGCGCTGGAACTCAAAGAGAGGATATTTGGTGCGGACCACCCCGGCCTCGCACCCACCTATACGGGACTGGGGAACGTGTACTCGGACAAAGGGGAATACGATAAGGCGGTGGAATGCTACGTCAAGGCGCTGAGGCTCAGCGGGAGGATGGTCGGTATAGACGACCCGAACATCGCGGCAACGTATAATAACGTCGGCATATCATATTCAGAGAGGAGAGAGTACGATAAGGCGCTGATATATTACGAGAAGGCGCTGAACATACGGGAGCGGTTGCTCGGAGAGGATCACGAGGATACCGCAACAACGTGCAACAACATCGGGAATGCCTATTCGGACAAAGGGGAACAGGATAGGTCGCTTGAGTATTATTTCAGAGCACTGGCTATTAGGGAAAAGGTGTTTGGTGAGGACCATTATTATACGGCCGTGACCCATAGTAATGTGGGTGTGGCGTACCTGCGCATGAAGGAGTACGATAAGGCACTTGAGAACACGGTCAAGGCGATGGACATAATGAGAAGGGCGGCGGGTCAGGATCATCCGGACACTGTCGCGATGTATGAGGTCATAGCGTACATACAGGAGATGACCGGAGTGGAGGACACGTACGCCGAGTACCGCCCGAAGGCGAACGACGACTGGAACTTCATGTACATGTGACATCGGTTGTGCGAAGGTTTTAAAATCGCCATCGCCGATGATGGCGCATGGAACGTCTGTCCGAACTTTTTTCCGATCTTCCGTCACAGGAGAAGGTCGCCAACCTGTTGCTTCGCATGGGCGCGTCGGTCAGGGACGGGAAGGCATACTGCGGTGATGTTGAATTATCGGATGCCGCCGTCGGAAGGGCGGCGGGTACGGATAGACGTGTTGCGAGGGCAGCTATCAACAGGATAGCCGGCGATCCGAAGATGAGCATGTTCTTTGCGAAGCTGCGGCCGATCGCGCTGTTGGCCGATGTTGCGGATCAGATAGGCTGCTCCACGCTGGTCGTGATACCGACGAACGCGATGATGCCCGGCATACTGGCCGACGTTTCCGCCGTGACGCTGGCGGCCGGTGTGAGCATAAGGCAGGCGGTCATAGACGACCCCGACGGAAAGGATGCGCGCCTGCTGATAGTGATGGACGGTACGCTGCCACATGAGTTCATCCCGTCGGTCCGACAGTGCCGTGGCGTTGCCAGTATAATTTTGAAATAAGGTTAATGGAACTCTCTCATGCTCCTTACCTTGATCTCACGTCCGCCGGCGTTCTTTATCGCGCCGACGGCGGCGTTCGCGCCGTTCACACTGGTGGTGAAAGGTATCTCCAGTTCCACCGCCAGGCGTCTCATCATGTAACCATCCCTTCTCGCGCCGGAGCTCATCGACGGGGTGTTCACTATGAGGTTGATCTTACCTTCGCGCATCAATCCGATGGCATTCGGTTTCTGGTTGTCGCTGACCCTGAACACGGTCGTCACCGGTATGCCGTTCTCCCTGAGATACGTGGACGTTCCCTTGGTCGCGTATATCGTGAAACCCACCTTGTGAAGATCCCTGACAGCATCGATGATCCTCGGTTTGTCCGTATCGTTCACAGTAACGTAAACGCCGCCGCTCTTCGGAAGCTTGTTCCCCGCAGCGATGAGCGCCTTGTAGTACGCAACATCAAAATCCTCGTCTATTCCCATGACCTCGCCGGTGCTCTTCATCTCCGGCGTCAGTATCGAATCCACGCCGGGAAGCTTGAGGAACGGGAAGACAGATGCCTTCACAGCGTAATGTTTCAACTCCTTGTATCCGACGCATCCCTGCTCCTTCAGGCTCTTTCCTAACATTATTCTGGTCCCGACCTTCGCCAGCGGGACACCGATCGCCTTAGATATGAACGGTATCGTCCTGGACGAACGGGGGTTGGCCTCTATCATCCAGACCTCATCATCCTTCACGGCCAGCTGGATGTTCAGCATCCCCTTCACCTGAAGCGCGATCGCGACCCGTTTGGAGACGTCCTTGACCTTCTCTATGACCTCATCGCTCAGTGAGAACGGAGGCAGCACCATCGTTGCGTCGCCTGAATGCACACCGGCGTACTCGATGTGCTCCATGATGCCGCCTATGAACACATCCTTCCCGTCGGCCACCAGGTCCACGTCCAGTTCTATCGCTTCCGCGAGATACTTGTCCACAAGTATCGGATGGTTCTGCGACACCTTCACGGCGGTCTCGACGTAAGTGCTCAGTTCTTCCTCGGAATATATGATCTCCATCGCCCTTCCGCCCAGAACGTACGACGGCCTCACGAGTACGGGATAACCTATGCGGTCGGCTATCTTCTTTGCCTCTTCGAATGAGTAACCGGTCCCGGATGCGGGTTGTCTCACACCAAGGTCATCCATGAGCTTTGAGAATCTTTTCCTGTCCTCGGCTACGTCCATCATATCCGGGCTCGTTCCGAGTATCTTTGTTTTCGTACCTTTCAGCGCATCCTCGAGCGCGACCGCAAGGTTCACGCTGGTCTGCCCACCGTACTGGACGATGATGCCGTCCGCATCCTCCAATTCGACGATGTTCAGCACATCCTCGAGTGTCAGCGGCTCAAAGTACAGGCGATCCGATATGTCGTAGTCGGTGGATATCGTCTCCGGGTTGTTGTTTATGACGACCGTTTCGACACCCTCCTCCCGTAATGTCATGACGCCGTGCACGCATGAGTAGTCGAACTCGATGCCCTGACCGATCCTTATCGGCCCTCCGCCTATCGTGACCACCGTCTTTCCCTTCTTCTTCTTTGTGGCGGCGGCCTCACACGTCCTTTCGTAAGTGGAGTAGAAGTACGGCGTCTTTGCTTCATACTCGCCGGCGCATGTGTCCACCATCTTGTACGTCGGGAATATCTTCTCCTTCTTCCTCATCTCGCGGACCTTCTTCTCATCAATGCCGCGGAGCGACGCGATCGTCGCGTCGGCGAATCCCATCTCCTTCGCTTTGCGGAGGGTCGCGGGTGTAAGTTCCTTCTTGATCTCCTCCTCCATAAGGACTATGTTCCTGACCTTCAGGACGAACGAGTGGTCCCATTGGGTCATCTCGGCTATCTTTTTTGTATCTACATTTCTACGGATGGCCTCGGCGATAACGAAGAGGCGCCTGTCCGTAGCTCTGCGCATCTCATCCTCCAGATCCTCGTCGCTCATCGTCACACGATCTAGTCCGACCACACCTATCTCAAGTGAGCGCACACCTTTCAGTAAGGCTTCCTCGAACGTGCGACCGATCGCCATGGTCTCGCCGGTGCTCTTCATCTGCGTTCCCAGATGACGGTCCACCATCCTGAACTTGTCGAACGGCCAGCGCGGTATCTTGATTATTATATAATCCAGCGAGGGTTCGAACGCAGCGGATGTAGTTCCCGTTATACTGTTCTTTATCTCGTCCAGGGAGTACCCGACCGCTATCTTGGCGGAGACGCGAGCTATCGGATATCCGGTGGCCTTCGACGCCAGTGCGGACGATCTCGAGACGCGCGGGTTGACCTCTATTACCCTGTATTCTCCATTGGCGGGGTTCAGTGCGAACTGGACGTTACAGCCGCCCTCGATGTGCAGAGCACGTATGATCTTTATCGATGCGGCCTTCAGGCGCATGTGGTCATCCGCTGAAAGAGTGAGACACGGTGCGCATACGATGCTCTCACCGGTGTGTATACCCATCGCATCTATGTTCTCCATGTTGCAGATCACGATGCAGTTGTCGTACTTGTCCCTCATCACTTCGTACTCATATTCCTTCCATCCGAGGACGCTCTCCTCGACGAGCACCTGGTGGATACGCGAGTATGCGATCCCTCTGGCACATATTTCCTTCAGCTCGTCCTCGCTGTATGCGATGCCTCCGCCGGTACCTCCGAGGGTGTATGCGGGCCTTATCAGAACGGGATATGCACCTATCTCCTTGACGGCGACGAGCGCATCGTCTATGTTGTTGACCGTCCTGCTCTTGGGTATCGGTTCACCGATCCTTATCATGGTCTTCTTGAACAGTTCGCGATCCTCGGACATCGCAATCGCGTCCGGCTGAGTGCCAAGCAGTGCTACACCCAAGCGGTCCAGTGTCCCGTTATCGGCAAGTTCCGAGCATATGTTGAGCGCGGTCTGCCCCCCCATTCCGGACAGTATCCCGTCCACACCCTCTTTTTCTATTATCTTCGCGATGATCTCCGCTTGCAGCGGTTCTATGTACACGCTGTCAGCGGTGTCCAGATCCGTTTGTATGGTGGCGGGGTTAGAGTTCACGAGAACTGTCTTGTAACCTTCTTCCTTCATCGATTTGCATGCCTGCGACCCGGAGAAATCGAACTCGGCCGCCTGGCCTATGACTATGGGGCCGGAACCGACTATCATGAGTTTACGGTAATCTTTCTTCATTTTCCGGCCTCCGTTACCTTTTTCAGGGCGTTATAAAGGAACGAATCCCTCTCATACCTGGGCGGTGCCGGGTAATACTGTATGCCGTATACAGGAAGCTCCTTGTGGGAGAAACCTTCCAGCGTGCCGTCGTTCACGTTCATCTGGTCCGCGACCAGACCTGTGCCGTCCATGGATTTGATATTAATTGTGTACAAGTGGTTCTGCGTCGTTATGTGGACACGGCTGCCGTGCTTCACCGGCTGGTTGCAGCCGTGGTGCCCGAATTTCATTCTCTCAGTCACGCATCCGAACGCCAGGGCGACGATCTGTGCTCCCAATGAAAGACCGATGACCGGCAGGGATGAGGAAAGTTCCTTTACCGTCTTTACGGTCGAGGCCATCCCGGGATGAGAAGGATCACCCGGGCCGTTGGAGACGATGACCGCCCTGGCCCCGGACGCCTTTATGTCCGCGGCCTTCGTATCGTGCGGGAATATAACAACATCATACAATTCAGAGAGATCACCGATCAGTCCGCGATCGACCCCGCAGTCAATGATACCTATCGCGGTGCCCTTGCCGCTGCTAATTTTTTTCACATCCTTGGAGGATACGAGACTCACCAAGTTATCGTCCTTCGCCTTCTCCTTCAGTTTCTTCTTCATCGCGTCGACCCCGGCCTCGTCACGGACGATGGCCACCCGTATAGTGCCGGCGGAGCGTATCATCGCGACGAGGTCCCTTGTGTCTATCCCGGATATCCCGGGCACTTTGTTCGACCTCAGATAGTCGTCCAGCGTTACGCCGCCGTACATGTCCGACGGCTCTCTGCTGTGCTCGCGCACGATGAATCCCGCTGCATGCACGGCACCGGAACGATCGTAACGGTCGCTCACGCCGTAATCACCAGCGAGCGGAAAAGCGGAAACCAATATCTGACCTTTATAAGCGGGATCGGTGAGACTCTCTTGGTATCCCGACATACATGTCGTGAACACCATATCCCCCAGAACAGCACTATCGTGTCCAAAGGACACGCCCTCAAGTACTGTCCCGTTCTCAAGAACTAGGAAAGCTTGTACCATCAGGGATATACATTACTGAGGGACCATATTTAATGACTATCCTTCCACCAATACAGCCGTGCTACACAGTTGTCTATTCGGGGACAAAACGCCCAATGTAGAACGAAACATAGAAACATCAGTATACCATCGGCGAAGCATGCGTTTGCTGGACCAGGACCCGATCAACGGAAGCATGAGGGTCCAAATAGAGACGGAGGATGACATTTGGCATCTGTTCAACGTGCTGGAGACGAATGATGTGCTCACAGCGTCCACGACGCGCCGTGACGAGAAGGCATCCGATAAGCTGAGGGCGGAGCGTGCGGAGAAGAAACGCATGACGCTCAGCGTCAGGGCAGAGAAGATAGAGTTCTCGGACTCCGATCTGAGGCTGAGGGTACTGGGAGTCATAACCGACGGACCCCAAGATATAGGACAGCATCATACGCTGATGTTCGAGCCGGGTGAGACGCTGACCGTTACCAAAGAGAGATGGAGGGAGACGCAGACGGAGCGTCTGAGGAAAGCGGTCTTCGAATCGAAGAGGCCGATGGTCGTATTCGTCTCACTGGATCAGGACGATGCGTCCGTAGCGGTGCTCAGACAGTTCGGGCTGAAGGAGATAGCATCGATAAGGTCCATGCGCTCCGGGAAGCAGTATGCGGAGAAGGAGACGGCTTCCGGCTATCACGACGAAATAATATCAAAACTCTCGTCCGTGACGGAGGAAGGTATGCCGCTGGTACTGCTGGGCCCTGGTTTTGAGAAGGAGCTTCTCGCTGAATCCGGGAAGAGGGTAAGGCCGGACATATTCGCGAAGGCGCACGTGCACCACACCGGACAGTCAGGGATGGCAGGTATAAACGAACTTATGAAGAAGGGCATGGGCGCCAACATACTCAGGGAATCGCGCGTGGCGTCAGAGATGGAAGCGGTCGAAAGGCTGATGGAGGAGATAGGGAAGGACGGTCCCGGGACATACGGTCCGGACCACGTCGCAAAAGCGGCAGCAGCCGGCGCGGTCGAGACGCTGTTGATCCTGGACTCACTGGTCCGGGAGAAGGATCATGACATTGTCGTGAGGGATACAGAGGATCAAAAGGGGAACGTGATCATCGTATCCGAAAGGCACGACGCAGGCCGTCAGTTGGCGGCCCTGGGGGGCATAGCGGCGATACTTAGATACAAGATATGATCGGAACGAAGGACATGTAAATGGATCCCCTCGGGCATTTTTAAGTGCTTTCTATGTGATTTTTACGTGTTAACTGCCGTCAGACCGCATAAGGATTCTTAACAGCTACAAATGATTCGGGACATTCGACGGGAGGGTACCAAATCTTTTTTTATAGCAGAACAGATACCATCGGGAACCGCCTATGCCGTTATGAGCATGAGGTCATTCTATTGAGGAATGGGAAATGAGAACCAAAGAAGAAGTCCTTAAGATACTGGACCGCCGCGTCGTGGTATGCGACACCACCCTAAGGGACGGTGAGCAGACGGCAGGTATCGTATTTGCAAACATCGAGAAGTACAAGATAGCACAGATGCTCGATGACGCCGGTGTGTCACAGATAGAGTCCGGAATACCCGCCATGGGCGGCGACGAGAAGAAAGCCGTGAAATATATAGCCCACATGGGGCTGAGCGCCTCCGTCCTCGGATGGAACAGAGCGGACATCCAGGATATCAACGACAGCATCGACTGCGATGTCGATTCGGTCGCCATATCATTGTCGTCGTCCGACATACACATCCAGAACAAGATCAAGAAGTCGAGGGAGTGGGTTCTTGAGAAGATAACCGAATCCGTTCAGCATGCGGCCGACCACGGGTTGTACATTTCGTGCAACGCGGAGGACGCATCCCGTGCGGACCTCGGATTCCTGGTGGAGTTCGCAAGGACCGCGAAGGCGGCCGGCGCACATCGTCTCAGATACTGCGACACTATCGGAAGGGAGGACCCGTTCACGACGTTCGAGAGGGTCAAGACGATAATAAACCTCGTTGGCATTGAGATCGAGATGCACACGCACAATGACTTCGGCATGGCCAACGCCAACACGTTCGCAGGCATCAAGGCCGGAGCGAAGTTCCTCAGCACCACCGTCATGGGAATAGGCGAGAGGAGCGGTAACACCGCACTCGAGGAGATCGTTATGACGTGCAAGCACCTCCTTGACATCGATACGGGCATCGACCCGCTGAAGATGAAGCCCCTGGCGGAGTTCGTCTCCGTCGCGTCGGGCCGTCCGATATACGTCTCGAAACCGTTCCTCGGCTCGAACTGCTTCGCGCACGAGGCAGGGATACACACCGACGGGATAATCAAGGACCACAAGAACTACGAGCCCTACGACCCGGACGAGGTCGGTCTGACCAGGTCCATCGTGATCGGTAAGCACTCGGGACGCAGCACATTGGTGTCCGATCTCGCAAGGAGAGGTGTGGAACTCGATGACGATACGGCAGCGGTGCTCCTTGAGAATGTAAGGATAATGTCTATAGCCGTCAAGCGTCCCCTGACGTCCGATGAGCTGTTCTATCTCTACGACTGTCAGATCAAAGGCATAAACCTGTTCGGCGAGTGATCCCATCGGGACACCGCCGCGGGGCGGTGTCCCTGTGGTTCACATATGAAACCTGAGTTCGACAGCAGCGGCGACTTGATACGGACGATCTGTGCGGCATTCACTCCTCTTCGTCCACGTTCACTTTCTTTCTCTGCCGTCCGCCGGTCCTTTTCAGTTTTCCCTGTTCGAGCGCCCATTCGTAACTTTTCGCCTCCGCCGGCGAGATCAGGACGCGGTCACCTTTCACGAACTTGCGGTTCAGCGCCCAATTGGTGAACGGTAACACCACACGGTACTCGTCCGCGTCCATCACTATCTCCTTGGTGTCCGGCGTCCCGCGCATCTGGGAGTACGTACCGCTGAACACGTTCACACGTTTGTTCTTCACTTCACACATCTTCGTGCATACGGAGTCCAACAGATATCGATCGTGGGTGACCACTATTATCGTACCGTCATAGTCGTTCAGTGCCTCCTCGACCGCGTGCCTGGACGGGATGTCCAGATAGTTCGTCGGTTCGTCCAGGACCAGCAGGTTCGTCTCGCTCAGAAGCAGCAGCGCCAGTGCGACCCTCGCTCTTTCACCGCCGGAGAGCGTACCCATAGGTCTTTCGACCTGATCTCCGGTGAGCAGCATCCTCGCCAGCATCCCTCTCGCCTCCGCCCTCTTATCCTTTCCTATGACGGTCAATATCTGCTCCTCTGCCGTCAGGTTCAGGTCTAATCTGTCATGATGCTGCGAAAAATATCCTATCTTGGCTCCCGGTGCCACCCAAAGTTCGCCCTCACTCGGTATCTTGCCGAGCAGCGCTCTTATCAATGTTGTCTTTCCGGAACCGTTCGCCCCGAACATTCCTATCTTGTCGCCTTTCATCACATCGAGGTCTGTGTCCGTGATTATCACATTGCCGTTCAGCGATACCTTCAGACCTTTGGAAATGATGACGTTCTTTCCGGATTTCTGTGCAGCCTGTATCTTCACGGTTATTTCCTTACTTTCCTCAGGTGCCTCCTTCTCCTCGAGACGCTCTATCATCTTCCGCCTGGTCTTATGGGTGGTGAAGAACCACTGGTCCCTGTGCATGGTCTCGGCGATCTCCTCCTGTCTTCTCTTGTTGGCCGAGTATTTCTTGAACTCGGCCTCCATTCTTTCCAGTTCTATCATCTTCTTCATGACGAAGGCGGAATAGTTCCCCTTGTACTCCCTGGTCTTTCCGAAGGATATCTCAGTCATCTTCGTTGCTATCCTATCTAAGAAATAACGGTCATGGCTTATCACGACCAGTGTCTGTTTTGAATCCAGGAGGTGGTCCTCCAGCCATTCCACCGTCTCGATGTCCAGATGACTGGTCGGTTCGTCCAGGAAGAGGACGTCGCAGCCCTCGGCCTGTACCAGTGTCCTCGCAAGCATGACCTTGGTCCTCTCTCCTCCGCTGAGTGTGTCCATCGTCCTTTCCATTAAACTTGCGGGCAACCCGACCTTCTCCAGCGATGCCGACAGCAATCCCTCGTCCTCAGCGCCCGATCGTGCCAGCTCCGACTCCAAGGACGCATATTCCTCTGTGACAGAGTTCCAATCGATGTTCGCCCCGGATGCCATGAGATCATCTATCTCCAGCATTCTTCTCTTTACGTTCTCGACGTGACCGTAAGGCCTTCCGAGGACGTCGCGCACAGTATACGCGGAGGATGATTCGGCGAACTGCGGCAGGTATCCGATCTTATTCGTATTCCTGGTAAGTTCGCCGGTATCGCATTTTACCTCGTTCAGGAATATCTTCATGAACGTGCTTTTCCCGGCCCCGTTGACGCCGATAAGTCCAACGCTATCGCCGCGGTTTATCTGCAGATCGGCTTTTGTGAGCACTTTGACGGGACCGAACGATTTCGTTACAGATTCCGCCTTTAATAGCATGTGATCACGATTCTGTGACCTTGAACTGCCTGGGCTTCCCGACGGCGGTGACGGTTATTATCGTCTCGATGAGCACTCTGCCGTCGTAACCCTCGCCGAGGCCGACCTTTTTCTCAAGCTTCTCCGAACGTATCTCGACGTGCTCCGCGCCCGCCTTCATGGCGCGTTCCGTCACATGTATTCCGCCCTCGTTCACCGCGAACAGTTCCGCCTCGCTCAGTTTATCGAACTCCATACGGCCGAACGATGCGAACAATATGCACGACGGGTCGTCCAGCGCGTTCTCGCCCACGGACGGTTTCAGCAGTATCTCTATGCTTTCGATTATGCTTCCCGTCACGGCGCCCACGGCGTTCCCTATCTCGGAGTATTTGGGCAGCAACAGTTCTGTGTCGAACTTCTTCGCCACCTGCGGGAACCACGCCTGGACGGGCGCGCCTATGCCTATGAGCGGCTTGTTCAGTTTGACGGAGCACGAATAGTCCAACCCTTCTTCCCGAGATATGGCTTTTCTCATAAGGTCCAGGCCGACCGTGTCTATATGGAATGTGTTCGTTTCCTCGAAGAATAGTTTTCTGAGCAGTTCCTCCGCCAGTTTGTCTATGACCTTGGTCTTGGCGAAATCGATGAACTCGCTCTCGGACATGTTCATCTTCCTTGATTGGTGCATCACTGCGTATTCTGATGCAGCCTTGTCGTACTCAACGTAACTGCCTTCCGCATGCAGGAGGTCAGTGGGCGTGAGACCTATCCTCTGTATCATACCCAGTTCCTCCATTTTCGAGGCGTTGAACGAGAATGGATGAACATTCAGTTTCGCCCCGGCCTCCTTCAGAGAGAACGGTTCTTTCGATATCAGATCGAGCAGCGCTATATCATCATCGCTGAGCAGCACGTTGCTCAATTCTTTCAGTTTCACGAAGAATTCCGTGTCCTGTACGATGTTCTTCACATCCATGCTCTCAGGCGAGAATCTGGATTTGATCTCAGACATCTCTTTCAGGCGAGGCAGGAGCTGGGGCCATTTGGATGCCGCTATGCACAGCGGTACCACTCTCAACGGTTCCAGCATGAACTTGCTGCCGTTCACGATCATACGCGAATCCCCGCCTATCCCCGATGTCGATATCTCGGCGGCCATTACTCTCGTTCTGCGTCCGCCGATCATCGCGCCCTCTTTCTCGAGGCGCGGGTATC
>WQZJ01000019.1 GCA_009780795.1 Methanomassiliicoccaceae archaeon | reverse complement strand
GTTCAAGGACTTCATTGTCACGACGTTCAGCGTCACGCACGGCATCCCGTCGCTCGGTTTTGCGTTCGAGGAGAACGAACGCCCCGGAAAGTTCGACCGTTCGAAGGCGACCGCACTCGGTCTGAGCCCAGGTCCGGACTTCTCCAGACTTCAGAAGGGCGAGACCGTGAACGGCGTGAGGCCGGACGACATCATAGGGCCTTCAAGAAAGGGGCGTAAGATAGTCTATTCCGGCGATACTGTGAAATGCGACCGCGTGACGGAGATGGCAAGGGACGCGGACGTGCTCATCCACGAGTCCACTTACATCTCGAAGGACTCCGGGCTTGCGAAGGAGCATATGCATTCCACCGCGAAGGACGCAGCGTCGGTGGCAAGGGACGCGAACGTCTCCGTGCTGTTC
Organism: Methanomassiliicoccaceae archaeon; assembly: GCA_009780795.1. Lineage (GTDB taxonomy): Archaea > Thermoplasmatota > Thermoplasmata > Methanomassiliicoccales > Methanomethylophilaceae > Methanomicula. The sequence goes on along the minus strand of WQZJ01000019.1, from coordinate 13,739 downwards.
GTGACGCACATGAGCAACCGTTACGATGATCTGACAGTGATCGAGGACGAATGCCGTGAAACGTTCGAGAACACGATATTAGCGAAAGATATGCTCTTATTCACAGTAAAATAGGCAAGAGGCCGATATCATATCATCTTCAGCATGTCGGCATTCGTGATCACACCGACGATCTTTCCTTTTCTGGCGACGAGTACCGCGTTGCAGTTGCTCATCATGGACGTCACCGAGGTCATCGGAGTACTCTCGGTGACCACCGGGAATGATTCGTCCATTACTCTCGCGATCGTCGTCTCCACTAACTCGTCCATCGTTCTTCCCTGGCGGACCAGTTCGAATATGCTCCTCTCCGATATACTGCCTACCGGCGAATCCCCTCTCAGAACGGGTAATTGAGAATAGCCGGTGGTCCTCATCAGGTCGGATGCCGTCTTTACCTTCTCCGTGCACTGCACGGTCACGATACCTTTGGATGCGACATCCGCGGCGGTCAGGTTCCGTTCGTTCCTGTTCCTCAGTTCGTCCAGCGTCTCGAATAATTTGACGATGGTGGCGTAACTTGCGGATATGTTGTCCCTTTCTATCTTGGCGATCGTGCTCTGACTTATCCCGGATGCGGCGGCGAGTTGGGCCTGTGTGACATCCAGCCCCTTCCTCTTCTTTCGGATGTCCGATGCCGGTGGGAACTTCATGCGGTCCGATTAAATTATTCCCATAAGAATTTATCCATCAATGCAGTTTATGTATTGTGAGTTCTTCACACCGTCAATAACCTGATGGACAGGGAGAAGGGTAACAATGGCTAAGAACATCTATGTGGAAGGTATCAGTGAAGTACCTGTTCCGATGAGGAAGATAGAGCTCGTCGAGAGAAAGGGGATAGGACACCCGGACAGCGTGGCCGACGCTTTGGCAGAGGAAGTGAGCAAGGCGCTGTGCAGGATGTACAAGAAAGAGATAGGAACGGTGTTGCACCACAACACCGACGAGACCCAGATAGCCGCGGGACAGTCGAGCCCGAAGTTCGGCGGGGGTACCATCATCGATCCGGCGTACATCCTTCTGGTTGGACGTGCGACCACCCATATAAAGGGTGAGAAGGACCTTCCGTCGAAACCGACGGCACTGAAGGCCGCCAGGGATTACCTTAACAAGACGTTCCCTCACCTGAACGTCGATTCCGAGATTATTTTGGATGCGAAGCTCGGCCAGGGCTCCGACGACCTCAGAGGAGTGTATCAAACATCGAAGTTCCTTGCCAACGACACCTCGTTCGGTGTCGGGTACGCACCGTACAGCCTCACTGACAGAGTTGTCCTTGAGACCGAGGAATACATCAACGGTCGTCTGAAGAAGGAAATAAAGGGGACCGGACAGGATGTCAAGGTCATGGCCTCAAGGGTCGGGAAGAATCTGACGCTGACGGTCGCATGTGCGATGGTGGACAAGGAGATAGATGACATCGGTCATTATGTGTCCGCAGTACAGGAACTGAAGGAGAAGGTGTACGACAATGCGCTCAAGATACTGAACGGTGACCTTAAGTTGAAGCTGGAGGTGAACACCGGCGACAACATCAGGAAGAAGGTCATCTACCTCACGTGCACCGGTCTCTCCCAGGAGATGGGTGACGACGGTTCCGTCGGTCGCGGCAACAGGGCGAACGGCCTGATTACACCGTACAGGCCGATGAGCATGGAGGCAACGTCAGGAAAGAACCCGATAACGCATATTGGAAAGATATACAACGTCATGTCGATACTCATAGCCGAGGATGTCGCCAAGAAGGTGTCCCCGGATGTTGAGGTGCGTGTGAGACTGCTGTCGCAGATCGGTAAACCGGTATCGCAGCCGCTGAACGCCAATGTGCAATTGGTCACGAAGGACCAGACTAACCTGCCCAAATGGAAGAAGGAGGCGGAGTCCATAGCCGAGGAATGGCTGGACAACGTCGATAAGGTATCGGAAATGATAATAAACGGAAAAGTGAGGACGTTCTGACTTGAAGATCATTGATATGCCTCAGTACGGCCCGATGTTCAGATTCGGGGACACGAACGTGTATTGGGCGCTCTATCTGCTGGCCGACGGCAAGCGGATGGGGCGCAAGGTGCTCGCGGAACTTGTCGGGGTAGGGGAGGGAAGCATGCGCCGGATCCTCGACACACTGAAGGAATGGGAGATGATCTCTGTGAAACAGACAGGCATCACCATCACGAAGACCGGATCCGGGTTCCTTAACGAATTGCCGGTGAAGGTCCTTGACCTGGATGTCGGTGACGTTGTCCTGGGGACGTATCAACAGGCGGTTAAGGTCTACGGTGTCGCATCCAAGATAGAGAACGGGATGCAGCAGCGGGACGCGGGGATACGGATGGGCGCGGCAGGATGCACCACCATCGTCTTCAGGGACGGGAAGCTCATGATGCCGCCCGACTGGGACCTTGACAAGGAGAGACCGGAGATCGCCGACACCATAAGGAAAAGCATCGGCCTGAGCGAGAACGATGTCATCATCATCGGCGGTGCGGATGATGTCCATTCGGCCGTGAATGCAGCGCTCGCGGCGGCGTTCGAACTCTTCTGACGGATAGGAAAGCTATTAACGCACTTCAGTGCTTAGCGGGAGCCATGGAGCACCTTTACAGCATATCCGCATATTCATTCGACCTTGACGAATACGGCGGGATGTCCGAGGCACTCGAACGGATAAGGAAGGCAGGCGCGGACGGTATCGAGCTACTGACGGGATACTTCGATCCGGACCCGACGTTCCGAGGTGTGGCGAAAGGAGTCCACCTTCCGTACGCGACCGATTGGTACTCCCCGTGGACCGGCGATACCGCGTACATAGAGAAGGTCAGTGAAGAGAACATACGTTACAGGTCGTACGGCAGGAACAGAGAGGAAACGATACAGATGGTGAAGGACGCGATCGTGCATGCGTCCGCCATCTCGCCCGCGTACGGGGTGTTCCACGCATCCAACACAAGAATGGATGAGGTGCTGTCGCTCACGCACAAGGACAGTGACAAAGACGTCCTCACGGCGGTCGCAGAGCTGATGAACGGCGTCATGAGATCGTTCTCCGGAGGCGAACCTCCCTACAAGATAATATTCGAGAACCTCTGGTGGCCCGGCCTTACTATGAGGGACGATTCCGGATATGAGATGCTGCTCGACAGCCTCGAATTCAACAACTGGGGGCTCTGTCTTGACACGGGCCACCTGATGAACCATCTCGGCCGCTGCAGAGAAGAGGAACAGAGCATCAGGGATGTTCTGGACATAGTGCGGTCATATCCGCGGGAGATGATAGACCGTATAGAAACGATACATCTGCACATGAGCCTTTCCGCCGACTATCAGAAAGAATGTATAGACAGTTGGTCCAGCCTTGCGCCGATCGATGACGAAGAAATGATATCAAAGGCGTACGGGCATGTGAGTAAGATAGATCAGCACAGACCGTTCACGAACAGGCTGTGTACGGAGATCGTGAACGTTCTCAGACCGAACCACGTCACGCATGAGATATCCGCTAAACTTCCGGAGGACAGATTATCCGGATTCTCAGGGCAGCTATCGCTGTTCGGATGAGTCGCTGGAGAAGGTCAAGGATATATACACTATCGACCATGATGGCGCTCATGGAGTACGCCGACAGAAACACATCGTTCATCAGACGCCTTAACCTGATATTCCGATTCTCATACACATTCCCGTTCTTTATGGCGTCAGTTTGCGGTTCGCTGTTCGCGCTCCTGTTCTTCGATCCGCCGGTACATGTCGTTGTGCTGATGCCGTCCGTTGTACTGTTGCTGGCGATATTCGTCAACTTCTCTAATGATTATTTTGACCACAGGTCCGGTGTCGACAAGATAAGGTTCAGAGAGAAGGAGGAGATGGCAAAGGCCATGCTCTCCGATTCGGAGCTTCTGAAGAAGATATATTGGGAAGGGAATCCGTTCGATGACGGTCTCGTGACCGACAAGCAAGGGAAAATAATAATGGCCGTACTGGTCATCCTGTCGGTCGCTCTGGCGATACCGATCGTCCTGCACGGCGGGCTGATGGTCATATTGTTCGGTGCTGTCGGTATTTTCCTGTCGTACTTCTACACCGCACCGCCCCTGGACCTCGGTGCGAGAGGGCTCGGAGAGACCGATGTTGCGGTCTCGTTCTTCATGCTGGTGTTCTGTTCGTTCTACGTCGCGACGATAGACGCATCTAACGTCGATAACGTCATATTCTCAATGAACTTCCTTGACACGAACATCTTCGTTCTTGCACTCGGTATATTCAACACAGAGATATTCGTGTTCGCCGTCATTATAGGGACGATGGTCGGGTTGATGAGACTGACCGATTCGATGTCCGGTCAGGAGGCGCACATAGCCAACGGCGAGAAGAGCATATCCGTGAGATTCGGTCTCAACGGAACTGTTAAGATAGCGAAGGTGTTCGTTGTCTTCGCATACGTCATGACAGCGGTGATGGCCTTCCTCAATCCGATGTATCTGCTGCTCTTCCTGACGATACCGCTCATGCTCAAGGCATGGAAGATAATGACTGAAAAAGGTGAACTGTGGATGATGAAGGTGCCGCCCCTGTTCTTCGGTACCGCGTTCCTCACGGAGCTGTTGTTCATCGGTGCGATCATTGTGGTGAAGGTGTTCAGCATCCAGTGGTGGTTCTGAGTATCACGGTAACTTTGAATGGTACTGAAAATAAAGATCGAACGGAAAGGGTGTCGTCCCTCTCCCTTTTTATGTTTCATTCGATGACACTGCATCAGATGCGTCCTTTTCTGCGGGTTGCTCCTTCATCGTGAATGTCGTGCAACTCATCGATCATTTAAGCAGAAAAATGAGTTTTGCGGTGACCGCTGTTGTCCATCACTTTTTAGACATGGCGAAGATCGATGACATCTCGGTTATCGTGGTGAAACTGCCCTTCTTTATCAGGTAGTATTCCCTCACGGCCGCGAAACCGCATCTTTTGCATGAGTCGGTGCCCTGCATCGGGCATCCGTTATAATGGCTGCCGTCGGGAACTATGAACACCGTGACATGATAAGGACATTTCTTGCTCCAGTCCTCCTCCTTCAGGAGTTCCAGACCGCGCTTCGAGTTGAGGATAGGATATCCGCTCTTCTTCAGTTCCCTTATCTTGTCGACGGCTTCCGTCTTCTCTTCCTGCGACAACGATATGTCCTCGGGAGGTGGCGTTATGAAATTGAATATTATTCCTGCCAGCTTTTCATTGTTCTTCACGAGTTCCGCGGTCTCCTCTATGTACGCTATATTGTCCTTCTGAAGGACCATGTTCGCATATATCGAACCGCTGAACTCTGTTGATTCGAGGTTGCTCATAAGCTTGTCAAATACGCCTTCACCTCTTATCAGATCATGTATCTCCTTAGGACCGTCGAGGCTCACGGATATCACGTCCGACTCCGTGAACATCCCGTTCGTCCCGTTCGTGGTGTATCCTACATTTTTGTATCCGATGTCCTTGGCAGCTTTGATCACATCTCCCAAATTCTTGTCACCGTCGGTCCACATCGTGGTCTCGCCGCCCTCGAAATATGCTATCCTGGCACCGTTCTTGAACTGCAGCTTGAGATCGTCCGTTATCTCATCGTACGTGAGCTTACTTTTACCGATATCCTCGATGTTCCTTCTGTGTATGCTGCAATGTCTGCACCTCAGGTTGCAGGCATATTGTATGACCATAGTATTGACAAGCGGTGCCTTGCTCCCGAAAAGGGAACCTATCCACCATTTGGCATAACCGAACATCTCGCACATCGACATGCACGATGTATCTTCCCTTCCCTATAAATCAGATTCGTATGTGTCCGCCAGTCTCTGCGGGAGGCAACATTATTAGTATATCGTTTTCAGTGTCTCATATTATGAGGATTGGTCTCATCGCCTGCGATATACTCGAACCGGAATTCGAGCATCTGATCAAGGACGATCCCGATTTCGTTCACAAAGAGTATGTAGAATTTGCATTGCACGCATATCCTGATGAGATGCGTGAGAAGCTAATAGAAAAGGTCAACGCGCTCAAGGGCAAGGTGGATGCCGTAATTTTAGGATATGCGGTCTGCCAGTCTCTGGGCGGCTTCACTGAGGCGGTCGACGTTCCTACTGTGATGTTTGACGGTGATGACTGCATCTGTGTGCTGCTCGGCACCAAGGAGTACACGCGCGAGAAGAAGATATGCACGGGAACCTGGTTCTCGTCACCTGGATGGGCGCGGGAGGGCATGGACGGACTCATCAAGGAGATGCATCTCGATTCCGTGGAAGGCATGGACCCAATGATATTCGCCGATATGCTCTTCGAATCCTATGAGAGGTGCCTGTACATCGATACCGGTGTGAAGAAACGAGACGACTGTGACTACCTGGAACGGTCCAAGGAGTTCGCGAAACTTCTGAAGCTGAAGCACGATGAGAGGAAATGCGATCTTACCGCGATCGAGGACATCATCAGGAAAGTGAAGCGTCTCGCTGAGAACGTATCATAGACCGCCGCCGCGGCGGTCTATCTCAATTCTCTTTCCCGTCACCATATAGATTATCTTCTCTGCGATCTTGCATGCGTTATCGCCCACACGCTCCAGGTATTTCGCAACGGATATGTAGTACGTGTACGCCTCTATCGCCGTAGGGTCTGCAGCCATGTGCCTCAGATTGTCCTCTATGACGTTCACTCTGTAGTGATCGAGCTTATCGTCCAGTTCATGGTATCTCTCCAGGTCTTTGACATTTCTGCTCTCGAACGCCGCCACTACGCCCTTCACCATCTCGACGGCGACGTCGCACATCTCGTAGACCTCTATCATCTTGTACGTTGTCGGCCGGTCCCTCAGGTATATCGCCGCCTTCGCGATGTTCCTGCTGTACTTACCTATCCGCTCAAGATATGTGATCATCTTCAAGACCGTCGCGGTAAATCTCATATCGGACGCCATCGGCTGGAATAATATCAAGACCTTCAGGGCCTCGTTCTCTATGTACGATTCGAGGAACGCCACGCGGTCGTATTTTCCTATCACCTCGTCCGCAAGGTCCACGTCCGAGTTCACGAGCGACGTGACCGATTTCTCCAGCATCTCTGCTACCAATTCTCCCATCTCAGTGACCGTAACGGTCATCGACTTGATATCGCCGGACATCCTTGCCATGTTATCATCCGAACCTTCCGGTTATGTATCGTTCTGTCAGCTCCTCCGAGGGACTGCTGAATATCGTCTCGGTCACACCGAACTCTACCATCTTCCCCAGGTACATGAATCCCGTATAATCGCTTATGCGGGCAGCCTGCTGCATGTTATGGGTAACGATCACGACCGTATAATCTTTCTGTAATTCCACAGCAAGATCCTCTATCTTTGCCGTTGCTATCGGGTCCAATGCGGATGTCGGTTCGTCCATGAGTATCACCTCGGGATGTATGGATAGCGTTCTCGCGATGCACAGCCTCTGTTGCTGTCCTCCGGACAGTGACAGTGCGGATTCACCGAGGCGATCCTTCACCTCGTCCCAGAGCGCCGCCTGCACGAGCGACTGCTCAACTATCTCATCGAGTTCCGATTGTTTGGAGATGCCGTGTATCTTCGGACCGTAGGTGATGTTGTCGCGTATCGACATCGGGAACGGGTTCGGCTTCTGGAAGATCATACCTATCCTCTTCCTCAATGCCATGACGTCCGCCGTCTTGTCGTATATATCCTCACCGCGGAATGTCATCTTGCCTTCTATCTTACAGTTGTCCACCAGGTCGTTCATCCTGTTCATACATCTGAGCAGCGTGGATTTTCCGCAACCGGACGGCCCTATGAGCGCGGTTATCTTGTTTTTCGCAACAGGCATGTTGACATCTATAAGTGCCTGCTTGTCACCGTACCATAGGTTGAAATCCTCGACCTCCATCATATTCTCCGTCATCTTATCACCACTTGATGTTCTTACTGTATCTGTACCTTACCACTGACGCCAAAGCGAACATGAACAATACCATTATCAACAATACCAATGCGGTCCCGTACTGCATCGTCTCTGAACCCGGTACTTCCGTTGCCAGGAAGTACAGATGGTACGGGAGCGCCATTATCGGGTCCAGCAGCGACAATGAGACGCTCGATCTGAACACAACGGCCGCCGTGAACATGATCGGCGCCGTCTCCCCGGCCGCACGCCCAAGGCTCAATATCAGTCCCGTGACCACACCTCCGAAGGCCGCCGGTATCACTACTTTCATGGTAGTTTCCCACTTACTGGCACCTAATGCCAGCGACGCCTCTCTCAACTCGCGCGGGACCGCCAGCACCGCCTCCTCCGTTGTACGTATTATCACCGGCAGGACCATGACCGCCAGTGTTATGCATCCGGCGATCAATGCATAGCCCGTTCCAAGATATATGACGAACGCAGCCATTCCGAACAATCCGAAGACCACGGACGGCGTTCCGTTCAGGATGTCTATCGCCTCCCGTATTATCTTGGTGGAGCGGGTGTTCTTAGCGTATTCCGCAAGATAGATGCCTGATGTTATCCCAAGCGGGAACGCTATCATCATCGTCCCGAACACCAGCTGTATCGTTCCGGCGATCGCCGGGAATATGCCTCCGGAGAGCCCTCCTTCCTCGGGGTATCCGAACAGGAAGTCGATCGAGAGCGCCGGAAGGCCCTTCGAGACGATGTCGTAAAGCAATGCGATCAATATCGCGACGACCATCACGATCACCAGCCAAAGGGATGTGTGCGCCACCTTCTCCCTTATCCTGGCGCCCATTCTCTTTGCGACCGGTATGAAGACAATGGCCACGATGAGCACGATGAACGCAGCGAGGACGGATGTCGACGTGTCCGCGAACAGCGACGCGACCATCCATGCGAACACGAACAACGCTGTCAGAACAGCCGACCTGAGTATCTTGGGCATGCGTTTCGATATCATGTAAGCCGTCGGACGGGAGCCGGACCTACGGATCACAGTGGACACAAGCGCAAAGACCGTCAGGGCGAACGATGCGCATATGAACCCGGCGAACAGGTCCAGGAGAGCTGACGCTATCGCCAGCGTTATGAAGAACACCGATATCAACATCAGTATGTGGAAGGACACTGGCCTGCGCTTGGCGGTGTTGGTGATCCTGTTCAGTGAGGAACCCGACGACATCGTCTCGCCGAACTTCCTCCTTGACCGTTTTATTATCAATTTCGCGGTGAAATTTATCGCCAGCACCATTATCATCAGCACCAGCGCCAGAAGGAACAGTGCCGCATAATGTGTGCTTCCCGATACGACGTCAGGCATCTCCAGCGCCAGGGTGGCGGTTATCGTCCTGAGCATCTCGAAGAAGTTCCACAACGGCTCAGGGATTATCGGAGAGTTGCCGGTGACCATCATCACCGCCATCGTCTCGCCTATTGCCCTTCCGATACCGAGTATCGTCGCCGCCGCGATACCGGATATCGCCGCCGGGACGACGATCTTGCGGGTGGTCTCCCATCGGGTGGCGCCCATCGCCATTGACGCTTCGCGGTATGACATAGGCACCGCACGCATCGCATCCTCCGACACCGAGATGATCGTGGGCAACGCCATTATCCCCAATATGATCGAACCGGCCAGCCATGATGTGCCGAACAGCAGATGATCAGGGAATATATTCCTGAGGAGCGGTACAAGAACTATCAGTCCAAAGAAACCGTACACCACGGACGGTATGCCGGCGAAGACCTCGCATATCGGTTTGAGGATGCTCCTGAGCCTTTTCGGCGCGATCTCCGATATGAATATCGCTGAACCCAATCCTAACGGGAGCGCGAACATTATCGCACCGAACGTCACAAGGACGGAACCCAATATCAGCGGCAGGGCGCCGTACGAACCCTCGCCGGGCTTCCATGAGGTGCCTGTCAGGAACTTCACTATACCTATGTCGCCGAGCGCCTCTACGCCGTTTATCAGTATGAACAGGATTATGAAGAATATTATGAGAACAGTGACGGAGGCGATCGCCAGAAGGACATATTTCATCACTGCATCATGATGGAATTTCTTCACTTTTTTGATGCTGTCCCTGCCGTCGGTCAAGATATCACAATCCGTCTATCCTAATGAATCCCGCTTTTTCGACTATTTCCTGTCCGTCCCCGGTCATTATCCAGTTCAGGAAGAATTTGACCATGCCCGTCTCCGTTCCATCGGTGACAAGTATCAGATCGCGGGATATCTCGTACCTGTCCGGATCGTTCGGGTCCTTCAGGATTGATTCCTTGGTCGCGGATATGCCGTCGACCGATACTGTTGATGTGTTGCCCTGTATGCCGCCGGATACGTTGAAGTTGATGTAACCTATTGCTCCGGGAGTATTGTTCACGGCCGCCAGTATGGCGCCGGTAGAGTTGACGGAGTTCACACGGTCCTTCATCTCAAAATTTGAATATGCATATTTTTTGAGGGCCCCTTCGAAACAATCCCTCGTTCCGGAGCCTTCCTCCCTGGCAACGACAGCTATACTTTGGCCACTTTTTCCGCCGACCTCGCCCCAGTCGTTGATCTTGCCGCTATATATGTCCGCGAGCTGCTTCATCGTGAGATCGGGATCATCTCCGAGCCCTGCGTCCTTGTTCACTATGACCACGACCGCATCCATCGCTATCACGTGCGGTACGAGCCGTCCCTGTCCCTCGTCGTACTTCATGTCGCGCGAGAGCATCCCTATGTCGGCGACGCCGTTCAGTGTTGAACTTATCCCTACTCCGGAACCGCCGCCGGTGACGTTCATGTCTACGTTCGCGAACTTCTCGAACTCCTTCTGAAGTTCGAGCATAAGTGGTTGAACGGTAGTGGAACCGGCGACGTTCAGGGTCTGCGCATTATTCCCTATGGCGGTGGCCGTGACGGGAACGCATACCATCGCTGTGACAAGGATCGCGACTGCTATCTTTAACCAAGTGTTCACGGCTACCCCCGGACATTCAAGTTGGGCAACATGTATAAAAGTAATCTATATAATATACGGCTCAATATATATTATATCCATTAGCATATGATGTCGTATATACTTTCAAAAAACATTTGTTTGATGTCATTTCAGAATGAACTTATGACGGCCTGCGGCCGTCACGGTCAGGACAGCTGCAGAGCGATCCAATTGAGAAATACACGTGCCGTCTCGTTGCCGTCGTTATAGAAAATGAACAGCGAACCGCCGGTGACATCCACTATCTCTTTTACAACACCCTCCGGTGTTCCGGCGGCCGCAAGGTCGGTGAACGTGAATATCATACCATATTCAGAGGCCAGCATATCAAGATGCAACGTATCCTCTCGGAATTGGTTAACATTGGTCGTAGTGTTGCTTCCGAATTCCTCGAACAGCGACGACATGTCCATATCATGCGCGTCGGGGTCCAGTGCTATGTTCAGATCATATCTCTGATCCTCCCCTCCAAGCAACATGTACATGCCGCCGATGCACAGCGCACCGGTGACCACGGCCGCGAATAACATCAGCATCTTATCGTTTATCTTGACCACGTTATGGTCACAAGACGCAAGCCTTATATCGATTTTGTCAATATTTTATATATAGAATATATAACGACACCTATTTTATAGATAACTATTTAACCGTTCTCGGTCTCTCTTCGGCATGGACATAAGGAGAGTGCAGATGACGGGCGGTTCATCGTTCATCGTCACCTTGCCCAAGGACTGGGCGGAATCTGTCGGTCTGAAGAAGAACGATCCCCTGCGGCTGAGCCCGCAGCAGGACGGCAGTATAATCATAACAACCGCGGACTCGGACGCTTCGTCCACCTATTTCGCTAAGACGATAGATGTCAGCGGCATGACCGACCCCGACCTCATATTCAGGATGCTTGTCGGCGCATATATGTCCGGATTCGGAATCATTGAGGTCGTGTCCTCCTCAAGACTGAGCAATACCGTCCTGGACGTCATCGACAAGATGACACAGATGGCGATAGGTCTGGAGATACTTGAGGAACATGACAACAAGATCGTCCTGAAGGACCTCGTTGACCCGTCGGAGATGAGGATGGGTAAAAGTCTAGAAAGAATGCGCGTCCTCGTCAGGAACATGCTGACCGACATCTCATCCGCCCTCAGGAACGATGATGCATCGTCGGTCGATGACATCATCGGCAGGGACAACGACGTGGACCGTCTCGGATGGCTCATCACCAAACAGACCAACATGTTCCAGCGTGACGTGGGACTGCTGAAGAAGATAGGTATGGATCACTCCGAGATAACATCCAACTACACGATAGGCAGGATAATCGAGCGCATAGGGGACCACACTGTTGTGATCTCCGGCAACTCGCGGAGGATAATAGGCAACCCTGCCTTCGAGTCCCTGCGGGAAGAGGCGTCCAAGTTCTGCGACCTCGTCATATCGATATTCATGAAGGCACTGTCCATTCTGCACAGCAACGACCCGAAGCTCGCCAGCGACTGTGTCAACGAGTGCAGGGACCTCAGCGAGAGTATCAAAGTACTGAACAAGCATGCGCTCGAAAAGGATTATGACGCCGCACTCGCCATAACCGTTATGGCGGGAAGCCTGCGGCGTATATGCGAATATTCCATGGACATATCGGAGCTTGCGATAAACGCGACCATGGGAAAGGTGGATAAGAAAAAGACCTCACAGACGGCCTGACCTCTTCTCCACCTCTATGTGTCTTCCTGTCACCATGTAGATTATCTTCTCTGCGATCTTGCATGCGTTGTCGCCCACACGCTCCAGGTATTTCGCCACAGATATGTAATACGTGTATGCCTCTATCGCGGTCGGGTCGGCGGCCATGTGTCTGATGTTATCTTCGATCACATTTCCGCGGAAATGGTCTAATCTATCATCAAGCAGGTTGTAATCGTATAACTCCTTGACATTCCCGCTCTCGAACGCTGACACGACACCGCGGACCATCTCCACGGCGATGCCGCACATCTCGTAGACCTCTATCATCTTGTACGTGGTCGGTCTGTCCCTCAGGTATATCGCCGCCTTCGCGATGTTCCTGCTGTACTTGCTTATACGTTCCAGATATGTTATCATTTTCAGCGCGGTGGCCGTGAACCTCATGTCCGCGGCCATCGGCTGGTATAGTGTGAGTATCCTCAGCGCCTCATCCTCTATCAGCGCCTCCAGATATGCGGCCCGTTCGTATTTTCCCACGACCTCGTCAGCAAGGTTCACATCCGAGTTCACGAGCGCGTCCACCGCCCCTTCGAGCATCGCGGCCGTCAACTCACCGAGTTCGGTGACGAACTCGGTCACTCTCTTTATGTCAGCTGTCAATCGTTTCATGGTGTCACCCGAATCTTCCTGTTATATACCGTTCCGTGAGCTCCTCGGACGGTTTGCTGAATATCTTCTCGGTATCGTCGAACTCTATCATCTTACCGAGATACATGAAACCGGTGTGGTCGCTTATCCGGGCGGCCTGCTGCATATTGTGCGTCACTATGACCACTGTGTAATTTTTCTGCAGCTCCACCGCGAGGTCCTCTATCTTCGACGTTGCGATCGGATCCAGTGCGGACGTGGGTTCATCCATTAATATCACCTCAGGATTGATGGACAGCGTTCTCGCGATGCACAGCCTCTGCTGCTGCCCTCCTGACAGCGAGAACGCCGGTTTGTCAAGACGGTCTTGCACCACATCCCAAAGGAC
>WQZJ01000018.1 GCA_009780795.1 Methanomassiliicoccaceae archaeon | reverse complement strand
TTTGTTGATGCTCTCTACAAGTGTACCGGATGCGGTAACTGCGAGACCGTGTGCCATGCCGGCCTCGAGTTGGTCACGTTCTGGGAGAAGATCAGGACATGGCTCGTCGACAACGGCATCGGGCCGATGCCCGAGCATGTGAAGATCGTCGAACGCATAAGCACCGTCCGCAACCCGTACGGCGAAAGTCAGGAAGAGAGGGATGCCTGGTGGCCCGAGAGTGTCAAGAGGGCGGAGACCCCGGATGTGGTCATGTACGCGGGATGCACGGGTTCGTTCAGGATGAAGGACATCCCGAAGGCCGGCGTCATCGTATTGGACAGGGCAGGCGTCAAACAGAACTGCCTCGGTGCGAGCGAGATATGCTGTACGTCGCCCGCGCTCAGGACCGGTACCTCCAGCCTCACCAGGAGGGCTGCCGACGAGGTCGTCAACAAAGCGGACGCCATCGGTGCCAAGGACATGATCATGACCTGTTCCGGGTGTTTCAAGACCGTTTCCACCGACTTCGGGGACCACTATTCCATGGTGGGCCAGAACGTCTATCATTTCACGCAGTATGTCGAGAAGCTCCTGGCGGACCGCAAACTGCCCCTTAACAATCCGATCAACGCCAAGGTCACATACCACGACCCGTGCCACCTGGGGAGGCACTCGAAGGTGTTCGACGCCCCGCGCAACGTGCTGAAGAAGATCAAGGGCGTACAGTTCGTGGAGATGGAGCGCAACCGCGAGGGATCTAGGTGCTGCGGCGCAGGAGGAGGATACAAGAGCGCGTTCAACGACTTCGCCGTGAACATCGCGTCCGAGAGGGTAAAGGACGCTGAGGAGGTCGGCGCCCAGATCATCGCCACCGCATGTCCGTTCTGCGTCCTGAACCTTACGGCCGGTGCGAAGAAGATCGGGTCCAAAGTGAAGGTCATGGACATCTCAGAGATACTGCTGAAGGTCACCGCACCCGTCGAGGCCCCGCCTGCCGCGGCGCCCGCACCGGTCGTTGCGGCACCTGTCGCCGTCGTCCCGCCCGCGCCCGTCGCGGTCGTTGCGGCGGTCGTGGTACCCAAGGATGTCGAGTATGTTTACGATGATGAGACCGCAGCGGACGAGCCCGTCTTCGAGGAGGACGGGGATGTCCTCGGCGAGGAGACGCCTCAGGACAGCGGAGAGCTGAAACTGAGAAGGAGACTGTGGAAGCGCGGCTACAGGTACAGAAAGAAGTACGGTAAGGACAAGATAACCATAGCGTACCCCAAGGCGAAGGTCGCCGTGTTCGTGGATGATGCGGCAGAGCGCCATGCATGCGACAGCAGGCTCGAGAACAGCGGATGGGTCGTCCTCAGATACAAGGACGCTGACATAACCGATGCCAAGAAGGAGTCGGACGAGGTCATCGCCGCCATCGAGAGGGCACTGCGCGCCCAGGAAGCGGCCGTTCCGAGGGCCGCTGACGTTGAACGTGTCTTTGACGAGGAGACCGGGACCGAGGAAGCGGTCTACGAAGAGGACGGGGATGTCCTCGGCGAGGAGCTGCCTCAGGACAGCGGAGAGCTGAAACTTAGGAGAAGACTCTGGAGACGCGGTTACAGGTACAGAAAGGTGTATGGTAAGGACAAGATCACCATCGCATTCCTCAAAGCCAAAGTGGCTGCATTCGTCGATGAGACGGGCGAGAGCCGCGCATGCGACTCCAAGCTCAGGAACAACGGATGGGTCGTGTTCAGGTACAAGGATCCCGATATAACCGATGCAAGGCCGGAGGCGGACGAGATCATCGCCGCCATCGAGAGGGCACTGAGCGCGGTGGATGTCCCGAAGGAGGACGTTGACCGCGAGCCCGCCTTCGACGAGACGGACGACGATGTCATGAAGGCGGAGACGCCTCAGGACAGCGGAGAGCTGAAACTCAGGAGAAGACTCTGGGGACGCGGTTACAGGTACAGAAAGGTGTACGGTCGCGAGAAGATCACCATCGCGTTCCTCAAGGCGAGGGTCGCGGTGTTCGTTAGTGCTCAGATAACCGCCAAGGACAAGGACAAGGATGATGCGCTCAGGACGGCCGGATGGACCGTGCTGAGGTTCAGAGAACCCGCGATAACCGATGCGGTCAGAGAATCCGAGAAGGTCATCGCCGCCATCGAGAAGAACCTCAACGCTCTGATGAACGAGGAGTTCGGAGCGAAGAAAGGCAAAGGCAAGGCGGACATCGACGAGGAGCTCTTCGCCGAGGAGAAGGACGACGATCCCGCGGACCTCAAACTGAGAAGGATACTCTGGAGGAACTCATACAGGTACAGACGCAGATACGGTCGCGAAAAGATCACGGTCGCATTCCGCAGGGCCAAGGTCGGCGCATTCGTATGCGCGGACACGTACCGCCGCAAGGGCGACGACCACCTGGTCAAGAGAGGATGGACCATAATGAGGTTCAAGGAGTCGAAGATCACCGACGCCAAGAAGGAGGCCGAGAAGGTCATGGCGGCCGTCGACAGGAACCTGTATCTCCTGTCCAAGGGCATAATCCCCGAGGGAGCCAACATAACGAGCGCCGATGTGCTCGATCAGGAGGCCGAGGAGAACACGCCGGAGTACAGGCTCAGGATGGCCCTCTGGAAGACCCACAGGTACAGAAGGAACTACGGCGAGCACAACGTGAACATCGCGTACCCCGCCGCCAAGGTCGCGGTCTTTGTCGGCGACACGAACGAGCGTCAGCCGTGTGACGATGCGCTCGAAGCGGATAACTGGCTGGTCATAAGGTTCAAGGGAGCCGGCATCACCGACGCCAAGAAAGAGGCGGACAAGGTTATGGCGGCCATCGACAAGAATAAGGAACTTCTTGATGAGATAGAATTTGAGGGCGATGGTGCCGATGAGGAGGAGGATCTCTCCTACTTACTCGAGGACACCCCCGAGGGCAGATTCAGAAGGGCCGTCTGGAACAAGCGCATAAGGTACAGAAGGAACTACAGCCGCTACAAGATAGACATGGCCTTCGTCAAGGTCAAGGTTGCTGTTTTCGTAGACAACGACGGAAAGAGCAAACCTGTCGACGACACCCTGAAGAAGAGAGGATGGTCGATCCTCAGATTCAGGCTCAGCGACCTGACCGATGGAAAGGAACAGTCCGAGATCGTCCACAAAGCGGTGAAGGACGCAAAGAGGGCCCTCGCCAAGAAGAAAAAGAAGAAGCCCGCCGCAAAGAAGAAGTGAGCTTCCCGAAACCCTTTCATTTTTCCTATCATCAGCGGACGCTCCGCTACCGTAATATACGGTCACATTCTCCGTGGTCATGTGTCGTTCGAACTGCTCGATCCCAGAGTGACCGATGTCCTGGAGGGTATGAACATCTTCGCGCCCACCGACCCGCAGACCGACGTCATACCGAAGATCCTGAACGGCGGTCATGTACTTCTTGTGGCGCCGACCGGCATCGGAAAGACGGAAGCGGTCATGTTACCGATATTCCATATGCTCCTCGGAACCCCGAGGAAGGGCATCCGATGCGTCTATGTCACCCCGCTGAGAGCGCTGAACCGTGACATGCTCAGACGGATGGAGGAGTTCGGGAGCGCGCTGGGACTCAAGGTGGGCGTCAGACATGGTGACACACCTGACAATGAGCGAATGCGGCAATCAAGGGACCCTCCCGATATTCTGATCACAACTCCGGAAACACTTCAGGTCCTGTTCACAGGAAAGCGGCTCCGCGAACACCTGACCGGAGTCAGATGGCTTGTGGTGGACGAGATACATGAGCTCGCAACCGTCGAAAGAGGTGCACAACTGAGCGTCGCGATGGAACGGTTGGTGAGAATAGCCGGCGAATATCAACGGATAGGCGTGTCCGCCACCGTCGGCAACGTCGGCGAGGTCGCCGGGTTCCTGGGCGGCACCGGAAGGGAGACGCTCGTCTCGAAGCACGATACGAAAAGGGACATGGTACTGGACATAGAATGTCCCCCTGCCGCCGGCGATCCGGCGCTGGAGGACCGATTGCAATGCGACCCGGTCGTCCTCGGTGTACTGGCAACCGCTAAAAGATATATTGAGGGCGGAAGGTCCACGCTGTTCTTCGTGAACACTCGTGAGACAGCGGAGTGGCTCGCGGCAAGGTATCATCTGTTGGATGATGAATTTCCGATAGACGTGCATCACGGCTCCCTGTCCAAGGAGAACCGGATGGATATGGAGGACCTTTTCAAGAAGGGTGAACTGAAGGCACTGATATGCACCTCGTCGCTGGAACTTGGGATAGACGTCGGCACGACGGACCTTGTGATACAATACAATTCACCAAGACAGGTGTCGAGGATGGTCCAGCGCGCCGGGCGCGCCGGGCACCGTATCGGCGAGACGATACGCGCGAAGATCATCGCAACATCACCGGACGAGCTTCTGGAGGCCGCCGTCATCGGCCGGAGGACCGTCTGCAAGGAACTTGAGGACAGGACAGGAAGGCCGACGCCGTTCACGGTCCTTGCCAATCAATTGATAGCGATGACCATGTCGTCACGCGTGGGAAGGGATGACGCGTTCTCTGTTCTCAAAAGAGCGCATTCATTCCGTGACCTCGAACGTACGGAGATGGACTCCGTCCTCGAACAGCTGATATCGATAAAGATGATATTCGAAGACCACGACGGATTCAGACGTTCGAAGAAGGGCATGAAATATTTCTACGATAACATATCGATGATACATGATGAACGCACGTATCTGATACGAGACATCAGTTCGAGAGGTGTGATCGGTACCCTCGACGAGAGCTTCGTCGCAACGTTCGCGGAACCGTACGCGATGTTCATCGCTAAAGGCAGAACATGGCGGATAGTCGAGATGCGTGACGACGAACTTTTGGTGGAAGGCTCCAAGGAGATCGGTTCCGTGCCCTCGTGGACCGGGAGCGACATTCCGGTGCCGTACGATGTTGCCATGGAGGTCGGACGGCTCAGGAGGCTCATGAATCTTGAGGATTACGATTGTGACGAAGCAGCGGAGGAACGGATACGCCGATACATCGAAAAACAAAGGGATAGCAAGCACGACATTCCGTCCGACGAGCTTGTGACGATCGAGATCGGCGACAGGACGGCGATAATAAACTGCTGCTTCGGCACGCGCGTGAACGAAACATTGAGCAAAATATACTCGGCCCTGTTGTCGGCGAGGCTCGGGGAAAGCGTCGGCATATCGACGGACCCATACCGCATCATCGTCGAACTTCCAAGGAACGTCGGCAGGGACGTTCTGATGAACGCCCTCACCTCCATACGTCCCGGCAGCATCGAATCACTGACAAGATTGACAATAGGTAACTCATCGTACCTGAAACGGAGGATCATGTACACCGCCAAGAAGTTCGGTGTGATCGAAAAGGATGCCGATCACCGGCGCATGAGCTTTTCCCGTCTCTTCGAGACATATCGCGACACGCCCGTATATGATGATGCGTTCCGCAAGGTCATATGGGAGGACCTGGACATCGAGAACACCGAAAAGGCTGTATCGGCGTTGTCCGACGGAACGATCGCAGTGAAGGCGACCGGAATGTCCCCGATCGGTCTTGAGGGCGTCACCAGAACGAAAGAGCTGATGCAGCCGCTAAGGGCCGACCATACGATACTTATGGCCATGAAGAAAAGGCTGACTGATGAGGTGATGTACGCATCGTGTATCAGATGCCGTTCTCAGAGAAGGATGCGTGTCATTGATTCGCCTAAGAGATTCGTATGCGAAGGGTGCGGCGGGAACATGGTCGCGTTGCTGAAAGAATATGAGCGCGAGAACATAAAGCTGTTCTCGAAGAAGGATCCGGACGTATCAGAGAGGAAGGAGATACAACGAATAATGAGGAACGCGAATCTCATCAACGAATACGGTGCGAAGGCGGCGATGATACTGGCCGGCCGCGGTATCGGGCCGGATTCCGCGTCCCGTATCCTGAACAGGATGCATTCGGATGAGGACGACCTCCTGAGGGACATCCTGTCCTCAGAGGTCCTGTACGCCAAGAATAAAAGATTCTGGGATTAGACGACCTTGTTGGTGAGCGTCCCGATCCCGTTTATCGATGCGGTCACCGTGTCTCCCTTGACCAGCGGGCCTATGCCCTCCGGAGTTCCGGTAGCCATTATGTCTCCTTCCTCAATGGTCATGAACCTTGATACGTATGCGATCAACTCATCGACCGGGAATATCATCATGGATGTGTTCCCTCTCTGCCGGACGACGCCGTTCACGGAAAGCTCGAGATCAAGGTCCCGTATGTTCCCGACGGAATCTATCGGAACGGGCGGCGACATCGGACCGAAGGTGTCCATGCCCTTCGCGATGCACCATGGATTCCCTTTCGATCTCGCCGCCGTTTGTATATCGCGTGCCGTCACATCGTTGAACACCGCGACATGCGACACGCATGAGAGCGCCTCGTCCTTCGGTATGTTCTTTACGGTCCTTCCGAACACTAACGCAAGCTCAACTTCGTGATGTACCGCCCCCGTCCCGTCGGTTATGACTATCTCGTCGCCGTCACCGATGAGACATGACGACGGCTTGAGGAACACTATAGGTTCCTCGGGCAGCGTCGCGTTCGTCTCCGCCAGATGCGACCTGTAGTTCCATCCTATGCATATTATCTTCCCGGGCCTCATGTCAGTTCCCCCTTCTTCGTGAATACTGTCCTGTTCTTGTCGTCACCGGCCTCGGCCATCCTCCTGGGTCTGTGACCTTTGTAGCCCTTCGCGATCACGTATACCTCGGACGACGTCGATCTTGTGGCATCGGGTGCGTGCGTCCTGACACTCTGGAATCTTTTTTCCAGATCATCCCTCACGATGTGGAACATGTCTCCCATGAACACTTTGACCACCATCTTCCCTTCTTTCTTCAGAATGTGGTCCGCCACGTCTATCGCGAACGTGCATAGATGGACGGACCTTGCATGGTCCGTCGAATAATTACCGCCGACGTTCGGCGCCATGTCCGACAGCACCACATCCGCCTTCCCGCCGAACTTCACCCGCAGTTCGTCCATCGTCTCCTTCTTGGTCACGTCGCCGATGATAGTGGTCACACCTTCTATCGGCCTTATCGGCCTGAGGTCAACGCCTATGACCTTGCCGTCACCAACGCGTTCTTTTGCCACCTGCAGCCATCCGCCCGGTGACGCACCGAGGTCCACCACTGAATCCCCTTCCTCGAATATACCGAAGCGATCGTCGATCTGCATGAGCTTGAACGATGCGCGCGATCTGTAGTCCAGTCTCTTCGCCAGCCTGTAATATCGTTCCTGCCTGTGTTCGGCTAGCCAGCGTCCTGTCATCGTTCATACCATCGGTTACGCACATTTAACCTCTTCGCAGTCGTCTGAAAGAAAATATAAACCTTCAGACGTTACGTTCAACTGATGACCACACCGTCGAAATGGACCTATGCCGAGGCGGGCGTCGATATAGACCGTAAGTCCGGGGCCATAGAGTCGCTGGTAAAGGAATTGAAGTACAAGAGGACCGGGAAGGGAAGGGCCGCCGATCTGAAGGGGCTGTTCACCAGCCTGATCGATTTCGGGGATGATTATCTTACGCTTTGTACCGACGGTGTCGGTACGAAACTTATGGTTGCCCAAGAGCTCAACGTGTGGGACACCGTCGGCATCGACTGCATCGCGATGAACGTCAACGACACTATTTGCGTCGGTGCGGAGCCGATCTCATTCGTTGATTACATAGCGATAGACAGACCGGACGAGGAACTCACGAACGCCATCGGAAAAGGCTTGGAGAAAGGGGCGGAGATGAGCAACATGGAGATAGTCGGCGGCGAGATCGCCGTACTTCCGGATATGGTGAAAGGAGTGGACGTCTCCGGCACCTGCCTGGGATTCGTGAAGAAGAAGGACGTCATCACCGGACAGGATGTGGACGACGGTGACTTGATAATATCGCTTGGATCGTCCGGCGTGCATTCCAACGGATTGACGCTTGCGAGAAAGGTATTCGAGAGCGCCGGGATCGGTATGAGGGATACCGTTTCCGGGTTGAACGGAAGCGTGGGCGCGGAGTTGCTGCGGCCCACCGAGATATACGTGAGACAGGTGCTCTCGATAATCAAGGACCATAAGGTCAGCGGCATGGTAAACATCACCGGCGGCGGTCTGAGGAACCTGCTCCGTATGAGAAAGGGACTCAGATACGTGATCAGCGACCCGGTCGAGCCGCAACCGATATTCAAAATGGTCCAAGAGCTTGGGAACGTTGACACGAGGGAGATGTACCAGACGTTCAACATGGGCATGGGATATACGATCGTCGCACCTTCTGACGAGGCGGAAGCTATCGTCTCTGAGAACCGCAACGCCCGTATAGTCGGCCGTGTGGAGAAGGGGAACGGCGTCCTTTACGGTCCAGAGTCGTTGCTGTACGAACATTACTGAGCGCACAGCGCGCCTATGACCGCGCCGAGCGCGGTACATGTCTCCAGTGAATAACGATCACCGGTTATGTCCAGATTATATCGGGGGATACCGGCGGCATCCTTCGGGACACCGTGCGGACCGAGACCGAACACCAGTAATATGCTGTTGCCGGAGTCCACCATGCCTTTTACACAATTCAATGAGATAGAAAGCTTCGGGTCCGGTCTGCTGGTCGTGAGTATCGGTTCGCCCAGTTGCGGCGGGAATCCCTTCCCTGGATACGGGAAGCTCTGGAACCTTCCCTTTTCCGCAAGTTCGACGAAATATTTTCCGTCACCGCCTATGCTGGTCGTCCCCGCTACCCATTCCGCCAGTTCCTTCGGTGTCCTCGGGTCGTCCGGGAACGGGAACCCGAAAAGAGCCAGATTCGTACCGAAGGCCAACGCCAGCGGTCCGGCGCGGGCGAGCGCACGCCGGTGGGCCTCCATGAACTTTGACGGATTATAGGAATTGTAAAGGCCTATCGTTATCCGTCCTTTCCCCAAGGGATCACCTCTCCGCCCCTTCGCTCTTTCTGCGGCGGCCAACTATCGCGTGACGGTCGCCATCCAAAAATATCTCTAGATCGGGATTATCCGATTGTATCGACTCGATCTGCCTGAATATCTCTGACAGGGTAAGGTCGCTGGTCCTGACATCAATGAAGACCTTGTCCATATCGCATCGTCCCTGCCACAGATGTGTTATGCGTATTTATCTTTATAAGTTAAATAATTAGAAAAGAATGTCCGAACGATACAAATGGTCACGCTTATGGACTACCAGGACAAGGGTGTACCGGAGCCGGAGAGGTTCCATGCGTCACATAAGAACCTGTCGGCGGAGGAGTACGGGGCCCGTATCACGAAGACATACGGCCAGGCATCCGGACGGGACAAGAGGATGGAGGCGATCGTGAACGCCGCCGTCCTCGCGTATGTTCTCGGAAAATGATTCACGTTCCGAAGATCTCATCCGTTCCGACGAGTACCACATCGTCACGGTCCCTCAGGGCCTTCGTGAATCCGGATTTCGAGAAAAGATATATCAAGTATTCCTTATATCCCACCAATTCCTTATTCAATGCTATCTTGTCCATCATATCATTCAGCGTATCGATGCCTACGGGAGATACAGACCATTTGCACTCGCCCAGAAGGATCGTTCTGCCGTCGGTCGCACCGATATCGATCTCAAAGCCTTTCGACCATATCCTTCCTATCTGCTTCGCTGTGAACGGTAATTTACGCAATGCGTTCAGTTTTCTGATGTATTCTATGCACAGTTCTTCGAAACACAGCGATGTGTATTCGGTGCTCACGCTCTCAACGACCTCTTCCACCAACGGGCCCGCATACCCTGCCTCGATGTCGCTCCTGTTCGGATAGACGTAGCGGTACCAGAAACGGAAGAAATTATCGGATATCTTGTACAGCCCATTCCGTATGTTCGCGCTTTTCTTCAATGTATCCGATATGCTGTACTCCTTGGTCACGATGTTCAGATCCGTGAGGTTCTTCAGATACACGTTCAGCTTGGAGGATTCGATCATCGTCCTCTGGCTGATCTCGTTCAGTTTCGTGCTGCCGAGAGCGATGGCGGATATGATCGTGTTATATGTTGCCGTCTCGCGCAATTCCTGCTTCAGCATAAATTCCGCCTCGTTGTACAGGATCGTTTCGGATGAGAATATGTTCTGTCTCATGTTCTCCTCCACACTCAGTCGAGGAGAGAATTGCTTCAGATAGAACGGTATGCCGCCGAGTATCGCGTACACCGTCACTTTTTCATTGAGCGTATACTCCGGAAAGAACATGGCCGCTTCCCCGAATGGTAATTCGTTCATCTTGAATATCGCAGTGGCCCGTCCGTACAGCGGGTTCTTGCTTCCGAGGACCTCGTTCTCTATGAAGCTCATCGCGCTTCCGCAGAGCACGATCATTATGTTCTCCTTTGACAGATGCTCATCCCATACGTTCTGAAGTATGGAGGGTATGGAGCGGTTTCCCGCGAACATGTACTGGAACTCATCTATTATGACAAGCGTCTTGCCGTCGCATCTCAGTTTCCTGAGATTTCTGAGGATGCTCTCCCAGCCCCTCAGTGAGGCTGGATCGCCGTCGAAGCCGAATGACAGCATGCTCTGTGTGAATCTCTCCCTCTGTTCATTGTCATGAGATTCGGAGGCGCTGAAGAAAAATGTCTTTTTGTCGTCGGCGAACCTGCGTAGGAACTCGGTCTTACCTATGCGTCGGCGGCCGTAAAGGAAAACAAGTTCCGAATCCGCAGAACCATATCTCTTCTCGAATTTAGCCAACTCATCCTGACGGCCGATGAATACCATGTCCTATGATATATAATTACGATTATATAATCATGATTATATTTCTAATGTCAGAATGAATGACCGCGAATCACATCGCACTTCAGAAGATGACGGTCCGGTGGGACGGTACCCGCACAAAAGCCGAGGAACGGCACTCGCGGACATGGCGGAAAACGGTGTGCAGACAGCGGATGCTATGCGAAGCTTAATGACGAACAAGACGATTATAGGGTGCACGGGTCAACTTTTAATGGAATAATGGTGCCGTGAGCCGGACTCGAACCAGCGACATCTGCGTCTTCAGCGCAGCACTCTCCCAACTGAGTTACCACGGCGTGAAACTCCCCAACGTGCATTTCCGTTATATATTTGCTGGTCTGGTGGCTGATGGGAAACCACCCCTAATGAAAGGGGACAGAGCGTAAGTTATTCCTTCCACGAACACAATTCACTCCCTCGGGAACGGCTGCTCCCTCACAAGAATGGCCGGACCCGGGATGGGATTAGTTTGTACCGTAGAAGGAACGCTCTCAGGTCGGATAAGCCGGCCAAGATAATAACTGTGGTGTCCACGGCGCTGACCGCCGTGGGAGTACCTCGATATTCGTCATCTCGGAGCAATCACCTGTATGATGATCACGCAAAGATAGGGATGCTGATACTCCGTCAGCATCTTGACGTATCATATGAGGAACTGACGGATATGCTTGCATCGATGAACAGGGTCAGAAGGGAACTGAGGATCAGATATATCCCCGATCCTTCAACACTGAGAAAGTTCTCCAAACGTTTGAACGCGAACATTCTGGACAAGGTGCTGTGGTTCACGGCCAAGATGATGTGCAACGATGGACTCATGGTTGCCGTCGACGCTACGGGATTCACATGTTCCAATGCATCCAGACATTATGTGAGACGATTGAGGGAACTTAAGGGAATGACGTATTCCGAGGCTCCGGTCAGAGGGTATGAGAAGATGACCATTGCCGTGGATACGTCAACGCTTTCCATACTGGCTGCGGATTCTTGCCCTTCGAATGTGTCAGATTTCAGATGTATCGAACCGGTGGCTGACGATATGAGGGAGGCCGGATACGATGTGAGATGTGTGATCGCCGATAAGGGGTATGATTCGGAACAGGTGCACAGATATCTTCGTGAGCATCTTAATTGTGAGACGCTCATTCCCGTGAGGAGGATGAGCGAACCTGCCGTATCGGGAAGTAAAAGACGAAGGACCTCCGGTTTTTATCGCGGTCTTATGAAATTCTTCTTCGACCCCGTGACGTATAAGAGACGATTGATCGTTGAATCCGTTAATTCAATGATCAAGCGGAAGATGGGTGATGTGGTCTACGGAAGAACGCAATGGTCAAGGCGCGTTGAGATCCTTTGCAGATGTATCTCACACAACATAAGGGGGATGTTCATGTTAGGGGTGAAGATCGGATGGTTTCCCATCAGCCGGTCACCTCTCCCTGCGTCATGGTTATATCATCCAACTGCCAATCAACGAGAGAACAGCAGGATTCTATGGCACGTAAAAAAGTGAGAGTGGAGATGAAGGTCGCCCCAGGAGTGACAGATGATGTTAAAGAGCAACTCGATCGCACTGTGGACTATTGCCAACAGCGGGCGATGTTCATAGTGAACGAGGACCTGCGGCCGGAAGATGAGGGAAGCATTGATGGATTGACACAATACCAATGTTTTATAACCGCCAACCTTTATATACCTCCGGTCAAGTAACGGGCATCTGTTGCTCCACCAGAGACGACAGCACGGGTCTTGGGGCATACACAGAATACCCTCATGACGCTGTGAGACAGCGTGAATCATCAGCAGTAATGAAAAGGAAGGGAACAGAGACATGGACAGCAGGGAATGCATATTGTACAGGAATGCGTACTTCAAGTACTACAATAAAACAGAAATTGATGCTAACGACATTGAGATGTTGGACAGATTGGCACGCGCTATGCAAATCGAATACTCGGAAGAAAATGGCAAGGCATATGCGAGGGCGACCAAGGAAAGCAAGAGACTGCACGATGCCCGACCATCTGCCATCAGCATCTGAATAGTGACTTACATGTCGGATGAGGGCTGGTGGGGATGGGTTCCCAACCTATCAGGTAAATTTTGTGAGAACGGCGATAGCTGTACGTTGAAATCTTGTGTAAACAGCGATAATTGCGGAATAGTCAAAACCGTACGAGTGGGAGACAGAACGATTGAAATAAAGATACATGACAAGAAAGGCCTTTGTTCGATCGGTATTAAAGAAGAAGAGAGCGATTGCGGGAACATCTACCAGAAAACCCTTATCGCATCCGTCTGGAAAGACTTCCGTTCAGAACGAGATTCGTGTTCAAATGAGGTCTGCAATTGCAGTGCAATGAACATACCGGTCTGGTCATCAGAGGAGAATGCCAAACAGACAATAGCCAATGAGTTTATACATACGCTGGAGTGGTTGACAGACACTCCCATTTCCATACCATGGAAGAAGAAAAGTTGGAGGAGAGGGTTCTGGCAGGGAAGGTTACTGGCCGCAAAGAATTACGATAACATCGTCAAAACCAACCGTGTATATCTCGATAGATTCTTGGACATCTACGGTGAAAATCTGGAGAATGCGGATAACCTCAGGCATACAATGGATGCCAGATTCGAGAAGGCAGAGATAATTTACAATGATGCCATATTCAGAGCGGAATTGGAATCCAAGACGCGAGATACCGACTACAAGTTGATAGCCATATGGGTTGCCGTTGCTGGTCTGGCGCTCAGGCTAATTATTGATATTTTGTGGTAGGTCAGTGATTTCTGACCTATTCACTTAAACATAGAGGTTGACTTCATAGTGCTGTCCCTTTTGAACGACAATTATCTTCGTATCTATCTGCGTTCTTAACCCTCCGCCCTGTGATATTGACTTTACCTCTACAATCTTTGAACTATCCCAAATCGGGAAGCTGACTCTATGATGAAGTCCGGCCCACGTATGCCGCCCGGGTTTGAGGTCTGGATAATAAAGTACCTGTTTTCCGTCAATGTAAGCGAACACTTCAACGGTATTGGTTATACGAGTAGAATGGACATAAAGTCGAATCACGTATATGTGAGGGTTTCCTATCAGCCGGTCTGGTCATCTCTTGTCGGTCGGTTGCAGCGAGAAACACCGAGGACATGACATCTCCGTAACGTTCATCTCGGCGCCGCATGATTGGCACCTTTTTGTCGGTGTGTACCCGACGGTCATCCTGCGGCGGGTGTAACTTATCATCGAAAAGACCAGTAAAAGCATCGAAACGATCATAATACCTATGACGATGAAGATGTTCAACAGTATGTCGGACACGTCCATCTCGAAGAGGTCCCCGCTTGTCAACGTGTGTATCAACAGCACCATGGCCAATATCATTCCGACGCAACCGACCGCGGCCACTATGAGATAGTGTCTTGACATCACCATGCGAATGGCTTATGCCCTTTTTCATCTTTTGCTCGGTTGAACTGTGTTTCATAATTCCCTCACACCGTCGCTCTCTTCATCATGTTGAAGCATTCGATGTTCTGTCCGATCTCGTTCACCATGTTCTCGAATATCTTGGACGATACTGATTCCCCGAACATC
>WQZJ01000017.1 GCA_009780795.1 Methanomassiliicoccaceae archaeon | reverse complement strand
GTGGCTATCGGATTAGCGTTAGCGGTGAGTCCCAGTATGCTGGACGGCATTGTGAACGATGCGTTCTGTGCCGCAGCATACTCAGCACCGCCGCTGTCATTGGTCCAGTTGACCCATACGAGTCCTGTGTCAACTGCGGCATTGATCGACACCGTCGAACCCGCGAGCCGCGGACCGTCGCCTGTCACAGATGTTATTCCAGTGCCTGCGGTCAAGGTCAGTGTGAAGTAGTTCAGCGTAGCACTGTTAGCAGCGTTGCTCATCGCGATCGTCCTTCCGGTGTTCTCACCGTTGACATATATCGTGTACATACCGTTCGGCACTCCTGCCGCATATATGCCGGAAGTTCCGACCGTCGTTTCCGGCAGAGTGATGAACGTCATACCGTTATCAGATGACAGCTCGACCGTGAGACTGTGTCTCGGTGCTCCGTCCAATGTTACTGTGACGGTAGCTACCGGGTTCGCGGTCGCCGTGAGACCGAGTGTGTTCGACGGCATCGTGAACGATGCGTTCTGATCGTCATCGAACGGAGCAGCCGTCGCCGTGTATGCCCAGCCGACCCATGCAAACCCTGTGTTCAGGGTCGCGTCGATCGACACCGTCGAACCTGCCAGCTGAATACCCGCACCGGTGACCGAGGCCACACCTATACCTGGAACCAGGGTCAGCGTGAAGTAGTTCAGCGTCGCACTGTTCGCAACCTCATAGATCGTGATCGTCCTTCCGGTGTCCGCTCCGCCGATGTATATCTTGTATATCACGCCGCCTGCGTCACCGGGTACACCTGCCGCATAGATGCCGGAAGTTCCGACCGTCGTTTCCGGCATAGTGATGAACGTCACGCCGTTGTCAGATGTCAGTGTCACTGCGAGACTGTGTCTCGGTGCTCCGTCCAATGTCACTGTGACGGTAGCTACCGGGTTCGCGTTCGCCGTGAGGTTCAGTGTGTCCGTGATCGTTACTGTGATCATATTGGTCGTGCTGTGAACACTGTCACCATCATCATCGTCTGTCCAGTAGAGCCATGCATATCCCGTACCTACGAGCGCGCTGATGCTCACCGACGAGTTCTCGAGGAATGCACCGGTCGTGGACACGACGGCGCCCATATACACATCGTCAATACCATTACCGCCAGTGAGGGTCAGCGTGAAGTAGTTCAGCGTCTTGGAGTCCGATGAGTCGACTATCGTTATCGTCTCTCCGGTATCCTCGCCGTCGGCATATATCTTATATGTCCCGGGAACGACCTTCGAACCGTTGTCTATATGAGTTTCCGACTCATCATCATCCTTGACCAGAGTGAACGTCGGCGGGGATGGGGTCCATGTGGAGCCGTCCAGGTTCGCGTTCACCGTCGCTGTGTAATCAGTGACCTCGAACCTCAGCTCGATATCGAACCTCAGATAGTTGTCGCCCTCTATGACCAGTTTGCCTTCGTACACGTCTGCCAACAGACCGGTCACCGGGCGGACCGTTATCGTGATGAAATCACGTGGCAGTATCGTGTCCGGCACTGTGCCGACTATCTCGAACGCTGTGCCGAGGAACGTATCCAAAACCGCCAGGTTGGTGATCGTGACCACTGTGCTGTTGTTTGTTATGGTGAACACCTTTTCCAGCGGAGCGTTCGCATAGCCCTCGGCGGCCACACCGAAGTCATGGCTCGTCGGGGATATCAGCGTCTGATCGAACTCAACGTATATCTCCTCACTTTCGTCACCCACTGTGAACAGGAACGGCGATGATGTCACACCTGTGCGGTCATCGCCGACCCACCACGTCTTTATGCGGTATCCTGGATCGGGGACCGCGGTGAACGACAGTATCTCACCCTCGTTGACCCTGATCTCGTTGTACAGACCGTCCGCATGGTATGGGTAATGGTAGGTCTCGCCGCGTATCACCACATACAGATCGCCGGCGGTCCCGCCGATGATACCGAATGATATGTAGATGTCTGATTCTTCGACCTCCACCTTTATGACCAGGTCATCATAGATGTAACCCGGGTCGATTATGAGCCTCGCGAATGTGTCCGCCGGATCGGATGCAGGGAATACCTGCCAAGTATAGTCCGTGAAGGGGTCGCCGTCCATCATTATGGATACTCCGAAACCTGCCGTCGAAGGCAGTATGTATCCGAGGTTCGCCTTGAACTCCACGGTCAGCGGATCACCGCCGAACACTGCTGCATAGTCCGGCGGGACTTTGAACTCCCATGTCGTGTGCTTCGCATCGACGGTTACCGTCAGCATGCCAGGTATTCTTTCCCATTCGGCAACCAGGATCATGAACACATCTGTCGTACCGTTCACGAAATCCCAGGGATCATCCACATAAGGATCGGACCCGGGAAGGAACCATCCGAGGAAATCGTATCCGTCCCAGCGCGGGTCGCTCTGCACCGGCACACGGCCACTTCCGTCCGTGGGCACTCTCCACGTCGGACTCTGTCCATTGTTATTGGGATCGAACTCAACGGCAGGTGCGAGCTTCATTGGAAAAGGCCAAGCCAGAGGCGGGAAATCCGGATCGAAATCCATCTTGAAGAATCTCGGTGCGCCGAACGACCCGTAGTACGCCCATATATCATCCGGGGCAGGGAGTCCCTCTGGATCGAAACCGGGCGGCCAGCCGTCGGACGGCCATAGGCTGCTGTCGGACGGCCAATCCGGAAGCGGCGTGACGAGGACGTGTGTATAATCGGGAATGGGCGTTACCGCGTAGGTCACGCCTGTTATCTCGATCCACGACCAGAAATCCCCTCCCCATTCCGCACGGACCAGGACATATGTCAGCCCTTCCGTATCCGTGGGCTCCGTGGTCCCCGACATGTAGGTGAGGAACGGTATCCCGTCGTAGTCGACATCATCCGATCCGCCGCTGTCGTACCTCAAATTGTAGTTCAGTACCACTCCTGGTATGGGGTCTCCGGTATCGATATCGAATACGTAGAACTCCATCTTGCGGGTGTCCGCCGCATAATCCAGGGAGATCGTCCAGCTCCGGTCGGCGTCTATCGGCTCCGGCCCGAACAGTTCTCCCGGCGGCGGTTCCTGGAACCCTGCCATACTAATCCTCGTTATCTCAAGGATCATCCCGGGCGGTACCATCAGGCCGTATATTCCGTTCGACCCCGTGCGTGCGTCACGTACCATGGCCCCTCCGGTCTCCGGGTTGGTTATCGTATACTCTATCAGAACGTTCGATAACGGGGCGCCTCCGTCCCTGTTCGTTACCAGGACCTCTAACGTGAACACATAGGCCGGATCGAAATCGAACTCGACCGTGATCTTCACGTCGTCGGTCACCGTGTATATCAAAACAGGCGTTCTGCTCGCGACCTGGGTCTTGACGCCGCTCGAATCCTCCGCATACCATGCGAGTATGCGGTATCCTGCCAACGGTGATGCATTGAGTTGTATCGTTTGTCCCGTGAGGACCGTGGTCGGCGAGGATATGGAGCTACCGCCGAATATCGATCCTGATATCGAACCGCCTCCCTCCCCGTAGTTGAATTCGACGTTCCTCATGACCCTCTCGAACGTTACCCCTATGTTGTTGTTGACCGTTGCCACGGTATGTGTGAAGGATGAACCGGTCTCACCGTTGGAGCTTCCGTTCAGATACCATCCTGACACCTGCCATGTGGTATCATAGGGATTCCCTGTGAACACTATGACCGTGCCCATATTGACCTGTGTTCCGGTCTCTATCCTCTTGTCGCCGACCATCGCCGTCAGTGTGCCTCCGCCGCCCATGACGGCGAAATGAACGAATATCCCGGATGGTTCGGCCTCGAAGGTTATGACGATGTCATCGTCTATCAGATCTTTATCTATGGTGAATATTGCATCGGTGAGCGTGGAGCGGTACCAATCATGAAGGTTGAAGGTTTCCCCTCCCATGGTGACAGTGATGCCTGAGCGCGATGGCAGCTCGTAACCCAGATCGGACTTGAACGTTATGATCAATTCATCGTTCTCAAACACCGCCGCATAATTCTCGGGCTCCACGAACTCCCATGTGGTGTACTTCGCGTTGACCGTTATCGTCAGCATGCCCGGTATCCTTTCCCAGACCGCCACCAGTATCGTCAGGCCTTCCGCCTCATCATTGTCGAAATCCCATGGGTCATCGTGCTCGGGGTCAGACCCGAGAACGAACCACAGGGGCGGCTTCTCGTATCCGTCGTTGCGCAGACGCGGGTCGCTTGCGGACGGTTCTTCCACCAGGCCCGTTACCGGATCGACCATTACCCTCCACGGGCTCTGTCCGTTGGACGGACGGAACTCCACGACGGGCACGGACCTCATCTCATATTCGCCCAATATCTTTTCGTCCGTGTAGTCATCCATCTTGAAGAAGCGCGGAGGCAGGAAATTGAGGTGGTCCTCATCTCCGGGCAGGACGTTCCACGGATCGGCGGTACTGGTCCATTCGAATCCATCCGGCCAATCCGGCAGCAGCGTGACCAGCACATAGCCCTTCTCGGACGTGGATGTTACCGTGTACGTTACACCGATTATCTCGATCCACAGCCAATAGTCGTCGATCCCCTCTATCACACCCCATTCCGAGGGGGCTTCGATCCAGGTCACTCCGTCTATGTTCGTCGGATATGATATCAATCCCGACTTGCCCTCTTTCAGTTTGGTCGGTATCCCCAATTCGTCCTCGGGTGTCCCGTCACCGCTGTCGTACCTTAGATTGTAATGCAGAACGGCGCCCTGTATGGGCTTTCCTTCCTCATCGTACACATAGAATCCTACTGTGTACATCTCTTTGGTGTATTCCAGTTCGATGTCGAATATGTAATCGTCGAGGATCAGTTCGATCTCGAGCAGGTCCTCCTGATCCGGCTCTTCGAATCCGGCCATGAAGACGCGTGTGATCTCAAAGAATGCAGCCCCGGCCGGTAGAGTGATGACATATGTCCCGTCCTCTTTCGTATTGACATAGGGATCATATGTCACTCCGCCGAAAGTGTATGTGTACTCTATCTGAACATCCGGTATACTGTCCCCTGTCGGCCCGGTCACCTTACCCGATATCGTGAATGTTTTACTCGGGTCGTAGTACATCGTGAAATCCCCGTTACCGGGCGATGTTACTTTCTCCGTTAACCCCAGCAGCTCACGCGGCAACTGGCCCGGGTTCGGGACGTAACCGAGTGATTCTCCGTTGTCCAATCTTATATCGTCACCGAGAACGAAGAGTATCGTGTACATTCCGTTCTCGTCCGTCCTCACTGACGGCCAATCTATCCAATGCGGGTCCGGGTCCGCGTTGTTCCGTGTGGAATAGAAGACCTCCACTCCCTCGAGCGGGGTCCAGTCGGCCGGATGACTCGGGTTATCCGGGCTGAAGAAGGTCACCTTACCTGTTATGGAAAGGCTCTCGACTATCCACCATGGAATCAGGACATCGTCCGTGTCATCCGGATCGGATGAGTTGATCCAACGGTAATTGTGCTTGTCTTCGAGAACGACGACCGCGATATACGGATCGTCGGGAGGGCCAGGAATGGACATCGCTGATTCTATGTGACCGGAGACCGTCATTATGTTCATGTTGTTTATGAAATTCCTCAGCAGGAGCGTTACCGGAAGTCCCTCATTGTACGGAGCTCTGTTGTCTATCGCAGAAGGCTTTGTTAGAGGGATCGGTTTGATCGTCAGTTCCACCGTCACCGTATCCGTGGAGGGATATCTGACATGGCCCGAGAAAGATATCTCCACATAGTATGTACCAGCATCTGTAGGAGGTCCGCTAAGGAGGATCGTCTTATCTTCATCCTCGAAATAATTGAACTGTAAGTAGTAGTTAGCGGACTCTGGGTCATCTTTCTGCCCTGATGTCAATTCCATTCCGGTGTCCAAGCCCAGTATTTTCGTTATCTCCTCTATCTTCGTCTGAGGGGCACCGGTATAGAACTCCTCCGCGTCGTCGCTGAGGATCTTTGCGTCCTCGACGATCGCGTACTGCTGTATCTGAATGAATCCGCTTCCTGTCCGCGACGTCGCCGATGCGGGGATCACCATATCACTGATGAAACTTGAACCTCCGCCTCCTCCGCCGCCTGCGGCATGGCCTATATCGCCGCTTCCGCCTCCTCCGCCGCCTCTGTAGCCGCCGCCTCCGCCGCCTCCGCCGCCGGTCGTAGCTGCAACCGAGTTTCCGCTCCCGCCGGTGCCGATGAATCCGTTCGTGCTTGTGCCTGTGCCTCCGCCTGCACCTGCGCCGCCGTTCCCGCCCGCGCTTCCGCCCGCACCTGTGGTGATGCTTCCGGCACCTCCGCCGCTTCCGGACGTCTGGGGGGTGCTCCGGGTCTCTCCCGGAGAGCCGGCATAGACTATACCGCCACCATAGGGCACAGAAGCACCAAAGCCTGCATTGCCTCCGTTACCTCCTCTCTGGTTATCGTTCACAGATCGGCTACCTCCGCCTCCGCCGCCTCCGGCGACGATTATCGGAATATCGCCGTAGAAGAAGGAGCTTCCAGCCCCTCCTGCACCGGCACCACCTCCGGTCGTGCTTCCGCCGACCCCGACCCTGTAACTGAACTCCTCGTAGCTTTCGTTCTCAGCCAGGTTTATCCATGCTCCTATCAAAGCTCCGGAGCCTCCGGTCGCGGCCCCGTTACTGGAAGAAGCACCTGCGGCTCCACTGCTGCCCGCGACCGTCACGAGATATATGTATCCCGGGCTGAGAGTGACCTCGCCGTTACCACTCAGGGTCGTCGTCTGTATCAATGTCATGTTGCCTATGTTCGTACCTATGTTCGGAACAGGCTGAGACCAATCCTTGTCATCACTCAACACGTAAGATGATTCGTCATTCGCAGGGGTCGAACCCGCGAGTGCTGATACTATGAGCACGACGGCCATCAGAAGTGCGAACTTTCCGACCA
Source organism: Methanomassiliicoccaceae archaeon (assembly GCA_009780795.1). Lineage (GTDB taxonomy): Archaea > Thermoplasmatota > Thermoplasmata > Methanomassiliicoccales > Methanomethylophilaceae > Methanomicula. Next base: position 7,998 of record WQZJ01000017.1, on the reverse strand, counting down.
TCGGCCCCGACAAAGAATCTTTTAACGAACGCTTTACGCCATTTTCACTTCTAGCAGCAACTCTCTTACGAGAGGCAACAGCTCTGTTTTTGGCCATTAAACTCCTTCTCCCCAAATGTTTTATGGTTTCCAGTACCGATGATAGATAGTCGAAACGCGATATTTAAAGTTTATTACTTAATTATTTAGACTAATAATCACAAAAAATGTCCTCCAAAATCATAAAGAATGATATATTTCCAACTTACAAAATGATAGTATATTGTAGAAATATATGCGTTATCCGCAGTATTTTACGTATCCCGAATATGATGCGATCTGCCACCCTTCCGGCATTCCCAATGATATTCGAGCCTGAAGGAACAAACAGAACGAGCTACTGTTGTGCATCCTTTCCTTCTGAGTTTTGTAGTGGTGCTGTCGATCGGATGCATGGCCTATTCAGCATAGTGACCACAGAAAGGTGGTTGTCAGGGGCCCCTTATCTCTTTTAAATCTTTGTGTGCACCATTGCATCGGGATCGTTGAGCAAGATCGTTCGAATTATCTGAGGATCACTGATCGATATCTCCTCCAAGATCTGATCCTACAACATGTACGTTATTGAGGACATTATCTCAAAAATGTCGCTACACTGACCTTCTTTTGCGCCGTTCATGTCTGTAAACGACTGGAAATGCCTTTTAAACGTCCTCTTTTACCGATGTCCAGAACATCCGCAGGTTCGTTTTATGCCGTTCTTCCGCCTCTTCCGGTCCGTGACGCTCAAAGAACGGTTTTGCGTGCTGCAATCCCATTTTCGAAAGGATCACGTACACCTGTTTTGTTGAGTATTCGATGCCGAATTCTTCGTGAATGTACATTCTTACGCCATTCGTATCCATCGGATGAGATGCCAAAACGTTCCTCAAATGATCTTTTTGATCCTCCGTCATCCTCGAGGGCCGCCCCGGATTCGGGGCGGGGAACAAGTGTTTAGGGCCATGCGTATTCCATAGTTCCTGCATATTATATCCTGTTGCTCTTGACACGCCGACTATCTCCGCGGCCTCTTCTACGGTACGTCCGGAGTATCTCATTTTCACAAAAAGCAGCCGATCGTAAACTTTTTTTGAGCCCGAATGTGCGCTCATTTCCTTCCTTGCCGTCCTGATCATTGTGTTGAGCTTCTCATCTGAAACATGACGTACGATATCTACGGAAATTGGCCTCGCCATGAGGACATATTACTGTTCATTTATCTAATTATTTCGGTATTAACTTTATAAAAACATAGGCATTCCGCGGCAGATGGGAGTCACGGACATATTCTGTGCATGATATTCGGCGGTCATTATAGAAAAGATACTAAAGAACAGGAAAGAATGGATGGAAGTCATCGAAATAGAGGAAAAAAGATGCGGAGAGAAGGTGCGAAGGATACCCGATGAAGAAGGAGGGGGAGAGAGCAGTAATGGTAAGAGAGGACGTTGCGAAAGAGGAGCAGGGGGCACGAGAAGAGCATGAGGGGTAGGATGAACAATGAGGGAGCAGGACGGACGCCGACGGCGGTGGGGAATGAACAAGAGGGACGATGTCACGGCGCGGCCTTGCCTTGTCAAAAGGAGGGTGTCGTGTGTGATTATTAACTGTTACCGAGGATGTGTTCTACGCGATCCGCAGAACGGGCCATCCGGAACAGAGCGGTCATCTCGGACGAAGCTTTATGTAACTCCGTTAAAATAAAATCCGATCCTGCACTTAACTACCATTTAACATATGTTCCATTGTAATGAAATCGCGTAATCGTACGTGAACAAAAAATATACTGGGTCATTACGCAATGAACTTATAAAAAGCCGTTAGCACCATGAGGATCGTGCCATACGGTACGGTCCCTGAGATGCCGCATTTGGTTCCTCGTTCACGGGCGAAATGGATGATATACGGTCAATGATGACAATGAAAATGATGCCGTATACGCACCGGAACTTCCGTTGCATATCTGTTTTTTGGTTCCGTCCGTGACCGCCGATCCTCTCATCGTGCAGCACATCGACCGCTGTTTCTTCGACGCCGTTCCAAGCTCGGACCGCATCGCTTGTGTGTCGTCCGTTGATATCTTGACCTCATTGAATGTGAACGTGACATGTGTGTTTGTTCATGTACTGCTCCGAGAGAACGGAACATAACGGATCGTTCATCAAAAAATTCCCTCGGACTTATTTCACATATTCCGTCATGATCTTTGTTCGGGGGCGACACCACTATCTTTCTGTGCCCGACCCTTGGACCTTCAATGATCCGGACATCCATCTCTTTTATCAGGATCCTCGATCGAATATTGCGCCTGATGATACGTCATCCTGCCCGAATCGTTGACTGCGTAACATTATCTCCGACAGGTGGCCGTTCCGTGCACGCGGAATGTCTTTTCCTGCGGAGTTCGGAATAAACTAGATTCTCTCTGGATCCGAATGCAACGTTCCTGAGCCGATCGCCGTACCCTGAACGAGGATGTGAGCGCATAGAGGGCACATACAGTATGTGGTCGCGGCCCGGACGGGATGACAGGGCGTGTGACGTGTGTTGATGGATGTATCGGACGGTACGGAACAGAGGCGGTCAGCCTTGTTTCTTATCCATCCTCTCTATCCACTTCTTTATATCGTCCTTGCTCGTTCCCTCGATGCCGTAATGCTCTGCGAACTTCTTAGTCGTCGTCAGTTCCAGCGTCTGGCCCTTCGGCTTTCCGTTTATGAGGTCCAGTTCCATCAGTCTGCGGACGTCGTCATACACCCTCGGACCGAGCGTTCTGCACAGCTCCGATTGGAGAACGGGCTGATGGTACGCGATCACCGCAGCGGTCCTCTGAACCCCTTTGGATATCTCCGCCTCCGTGAACTTCTCCGTGTAGTGGGCATACTCCTCCCTTAGCTGGAGGGCATACTCCGCGTCTATCTTGGCTATCTTTATCGCCGACCCCATCTTCTCGTACTCTATGGTCAGCGACTTCAGCGCTACCCGCACAGCCTCCTCTGTAAGGCCCGTCTGATTTGCGATGTCGATCACACGGAGGCCCCTGGCGCTGGCGAAGAGCGCCGCCTCGACGGCACCCCTTGCGTCCACCTCAGACCACCGCCCTCTTGACCAGTTCTTCAGTACCGGATTCTTCGACTATGCCGTTCTTCCAGTCCATCTTCTCTTCCACGTATATCTCTCCGTACGGCAGGTTGTCCTGCCATACTGCTAATTTGCCTTCCATCGCCAGATGCAGGACGGACACGAACGTCGTTATGTTCACGTTCACGTCGTTCACATACAGATCGCGTATGTTCAGCGGTCCGGTACCGAGGTTCCTGATCTTTTCCCATACTCTCAGCACCTCACGTTCGTCGTCCTCCTCGTGCGCCTTGTTGATGAACTTCGGTTCCTTCGCCTTCAGATCGAGACGGGCCTGCTCCATCGCAACGTGCAGCTCCATCTCATCCCTAGCGTCCTCCAGTGCGTCAAGCAGTTCCATCATCGTTATCGGCCTTACCGCATTCCTTCTGATCGCGGCGCTGAACTCCACGTCCGGTATGTACAACTTGTCCGGCTCGTACATCACGTCCATGTCGAACGCCATGTCCCAATCGTCGCCGAAGTGGTCCTCTCTTTCTCCCTCCTCCAGCGTCACGGCGGACTGCATCCTGAGGATCTTCCACGCCATGTGTATCAGTTTGCCGGCGACGATCATCTCCACCGCCGACCTTATCTTCTTGGCAGAGTACATCTTGGCGAACTCCACGATGTTTATGCTCCACGGATCGATGTCGTGCTCCAGTACAAGACTGAACGCCGACCTTATCGATTCGTCGACCGGGTCGCCCATGGTCTCCCTCTGGCCGCCGTCCTTGAGAAGACCGATGTACCGGTCTATCTTCTCGGCGCCCACATTGTCATCTATCAATGCCTTATGGAACAGCAAGTGCTGTTCCACTCCCTCTATCATTTCCGTCCCATCCCTTTCCATCTCTGTTCCCATCCCGTTATTCGTCCTTGTTGTTAGCCAGCCTCTCGTCAGCCTCAGCTTCGTACTTGGCGACCTCCTCGAGGTCCGGCTGGAATATTATCTTGCTTATGCCCGACGGTAACCGAGTCACACCTATCAGGTGGTCCGCGACCGCCAGCGCCACTTTTCTTAGCGATACCTGTATGAACTGTGCCTTCGCGGAGCTCTTCTTCACGCGCCTCGCTATTATCTCGGAGTTCACCGAGTCAAGGAACATGTCCACCTCGTCGAGCACGTACAGCGGCGACGGCTGAAGCTCCTGAATGGCGAATATGAACGCCAACGCGGTCAAGCTCTTCTCGCCTCCGCTCAGCGCCTCCAGGCGCAACAGCTTACCGTTCTTCGGTTTCGCGTTTATCATAAGCCCGCCGGCGAACGGATCCTCCTCGTTCTCGAGCTTCATGAACGCCTCGCCGCCGTCCGACAGTTCCGCGTATATCTCCTTGAAGTTGGCGTTCACCCCGTCGTAGACGCCCATGAACAATCCCTTCTTCTCCTTGTTGATGGATATCATGAGGATCGTCAGTTCCTCTATGCGGGCGTTCATCTTCGCAACGTCGTCGGACAGGCGTGTGTGCCTTTCCTTCTTCTCGTCATAATCTTCTATAGCTCTCAGATTGACCGTCCCTATCTTGGTCATCACCGATTCGCACGACTTTATCGTTCTCTTCAGTTCTTCTTCCGACGGGATCGGCAGCGTGACCTCGACGGTCAGCTGCGCGGCCTCCTCCTTGAGTTGCGCGACTATGTCGTCGCCTATCTGTATCTTAGCCTCCAGACCGGCGGCGAAGCCTATCTTGGTCTGTATCTTCTCAGATACCGCATCCCTGTCCGTCTCGGCGTATATCTTGTCCTGCAACAGTTTATCTCTTGCTGCGCTCAGGTCGGACAGTTTGCTCTCGAAGTCCGCCTCTATCTTCCTCAGCGCCTCCACGTCTATGTTCAGACGGGCTATCGCCTCCTCGGCCACCGTCTTCTCGGACATCTTCGCTGCTATCTTCTCTTCCGCGGCGGCGATGCCGTTGACGAGCGTCCTCTTCCTGCTCTCTATGCCGTCCTTCTCCGCCTCGAGCGTCGCATACTCCGTTGAAAGATCACTAAGCTCGGTCTGCACCGAGAACGCGTTCTCCTGAGTATTCTGGATCGTATCCTGAAGGTCGGCCGGTGCCACCTGCACCATCTTCTCCCTGAGCTCCGTTCTCTTCGTTCTCAGCGATGACAGTTCATCCGTCATCCTCTTGAGCTCGGCGGATGCCTTATCCGCCTCGGTGTTCGCGGCTGCGAGCTTCGCTTTCTCCGATTCAAGGTCATCGGCCGCCTTCTTGCGCTTCTCGCGGAGCACCGAGAGCTGCGCCTCGTAACCGGCGATCTTTCCCTGCACTCCCGCCGATGCGCCAGCCACGCTGCGCATCTCATCGTCGAACTGTCTTATCTCGGCGCGCACGTCCCTCAATGTTTGTCTGAGGGCCTCCAGTGCCGTGGTCGCTGACCTCAGCTCGGTGCCTATCGAATCTAACTTTGATTCTGCGGCGGGGCCGAACTTGAGCGCCGTGCTCTGTTTCAGCGTCCCTCCCGTCATGGCACCGGACGGGTCTATGAGCTCTCCTGCCTTTGTTACCAAACGTACATCGCCCATCAGGCGCCTCGCGTTGTCCAAGCTGTCGACGACCATCGTGTCGCCGAGCACGTACCAGAACGCCGCCCTGTACTTGTCGTTGAACTTTATGAGGTCGATCGCGTATCCGACCACCTCCTTCTCGATCATTATCGCCTTCGCCCTCGGGCGTCCCTCCCTTACTTTGTTCAGGGGGACGAACGTCACTCTTCCGAGTCCGTTCTTCTTGAGGAAGGATATCGCCTCCGCGGCCACGTGGTCATCGTCGACGACCACCGACTGCATCTTCCCTCCGGCCGCGACCGACAGCGCGGTCTCGTACTCCTTATCGACCGTCGCCAGTTCCATGACCGTTCCGTGTATGCCTTTGAGCGTTCCCTTGTCCCTCAGCTCGATTATTGCGGAGACGCCCTCGCTCTGTCTGACGCTCTCGGTGACCCTCTTCTCTGCTTTTAGTGATTCGTATTCCCCGGAGAGACGAAGTATTGCCGTGTTCAGTTCCGCCTCCTGCTTCTCGAACTCGGATTCTCTCTTTCTCGCTTCCATTATCTTCTTCGTGTGATCCTGAAGGTCCACCGCACCGTTCTTCTCCTTGAACTCCTTGAGGTTCCATTCCGCATCCTTTATCTCGAACTCGGCCTGCTTCAGCTGATCCTCGAATGATACGACATTCGCCTCCGCGGTCGCCTTAGCGGCCTCCGCTTTAGCGTATCCGACCTCGCAGCCCTGCTGCTCCTCACCCTTCGCATCTATCTTGAGTTCCGTGTCCTGGAGCTGGTCCTGCAGTCCTTTCAGCTCCCCTCCGGCGCTGTTTATGTCCTTCCTCAGGTCCCTGAGCGCGTTGTTGGCCTCCTCCAGCCTCTCCTTCTTCTCAGATATCTTACTTTGTGTGTCCGCCATGGAGCCGATGCACACCTGTAATTCGTTATCCGTCTCGTTCAGCTGCTCCCTGTTGGACGCTATGAGCTCGTTCTGTTCCGATATGGTCTCGAGGAACGTGTCTATACGGTCCTCGTTCCTGGCCCTCTCTATCTTGGCCGCCTCTATCTTGTTCTTTATATCCTTGTACTCAGGGCCGGCCTTGTCCTCCAGCTCCTTCTCCTTTGCCTTCAGCTGTTCCGCCAGTTCCTCGGCCCTCTCTATGAGCTTTATCTTCTTCTGTCTCAGTGTCTCTATCTCGTTCTGAGACCGTATCAGTTCCTCGCGTATGCCCTCCGCCTCTGATATCGCGTTCTCAAGGTGGCGGTGGACCATCTGCGCCTTCGCCTCATCAAGCTTCTTCTGGGCCTCCAGGTACTTGCGGGCCTCGACCATGTCCTTCTCCAGCTGTTCCAGCTGGGTGTCGAGCTCCTTTATTATGATCTGTATCCTCTCGATGTTGGCCTCCGTCTCCGCCTTCTCCTTTCCGGCGGACTCCAGGTCGGCATCGAAACTCGCTATGCCGGATATACCGTCGAGTATCCTTCGTCTGTCGACGTTACCCATTCGTACTATTCCTGTAACGTCCCCTTGCTGCACGAGGTTGTAACCTTCCGCGCTTATCCTGGCCCTTGACAGGAGGCTGTCGAACTCGGACAGTGTGGATTTACCGCCGTTCACATAGAAATATGAACTGTAGTTCTCCCCGTCCTGCGCCATCTTCACGAGTCTGGTAAGTTTGACGGTGTCGTTGTCCCATGGGATCATACGGTCCTTGTTGTCGAAGACAAGCGACACCTCCATGAAATCCGCCTTATTCCTTGCTTTACCGCCGTCGAATATTAGATCAGTCAGTCTGCCGGCGCGTATCGCCTTGGGACTTTTCGGACCAAGCACGAATAAAATGGCGTCTGTGATGTTCGATTTACCGGAACCGTTCGGGCCGGTCACCGCTAGATATCCTTCCATAAGCGGTATCGTAAGCTTACCGCCGAACGATTTGAAATTCTCAAGCTCTATCTGTTTTAGATACAAGTCCATCCCTTCCCACGGAACGAATTTTTTTATCCGGCTCCGATGCATCCCTGCCTTTATAAGGCGTGATATAATTGCGTTTACCGTATTTATATGTTGTAGTCAAAAACGCCTGTTCCCGCACCTGGTGCTGGCAGCATGCGGGGGACAGCATATCCTGTGAAAAGGTCCCGTTCCTTCACGGCGGCGTGTGTATGTCATAAGTACGCGATGACGCCGGCGGGTAATGTTTTTCCGCCTTCGGTGTATCGAAGGATGTTACCTGCACCAAGTGGGCTAATGGGAAATCATCGATCCCTTTCTTTTATAGAAATCAGTTCTTCTAATATCTACGTGGCTTTGCGTTGTTTTGACATCTCAAAAAGCCCTAAAGGTGCCGTTTCAGATGAGATTGATC
>WQZJ01000016.1 GCA_009780795.1 Methanomassiliicoccaceae archaeon | reverse complement strand
CCGGTGGACTTCGCAACGGAAGGAGTGTTCGTCGCAGGTCTGGCACACTGGCCCAAGTTCATGGACGAGTGCATAGCCCAGGCCGCCGGTGCGGCCGCCAGGGCGCTTACGATAGTGTCCAAGGACAACCTCATATCCGAGGGTATCGTGGCATCGGTCAACGATGATCACTGCGACGGATGCGGTATATGCGTCGGATGCTGCGAGTACAACGCCATCGAGATAGTCGATGACGGCGTCGGCGGGCTCAAGAGCTATGTCAACCCCGGTCTCTGCAAGGGATGCGGATGCTGTGTGGCGGCATGCCCGTCCGCAGCGATGGAGCAGAAGGGATTCACGAACATCCAGATACAGGCAGAGATAGACGCATGCCTCGACTTCGAGGAGGTGGCGTGATGTCCGACTTCGAACCGAAGATCATAGCGTTCTGCTGCAACTGGTGCTCGTACGCAGGTGCCGACGGTGCCGGTGTTGCGAGGCTTCAGATGCCCACGAACTTCAGAATAATAAGAACGATGTGCTCCGCCCGTGTGGACCCGGAGCATGCGCTCAGGGCGCTCGCGAAGGGCGCCGACGGCGTGATAATCCTGGGATGCCACCCGGCGGACTGCCACTACATAGGCGGCAACTACAGGGCGAGGAGAAGGATAGCACTGCTCAGGATGGTCCTTGAGCAGTACGGCTTCGACCCGAAGAGGCTGAAGCTGGAATGGGTCTCCGCCTCCGAGGGGGAGAAGTTCCAGAACACTATCACGTCATTCGTCAACACGATAAAAGAACTGGGCCCGACACCGCTCAAGGAGGTGGGTTAAATGGGATTCTTTGACAGACTGTTCGCCAAGAAGAAGAAGGAGGAGGAGTGCTGTGAATGCGCCGACCACAAAGAGGAGAAGAAGGCACCAGCGAAGGCGGCCCCCGTGAAAGCGGCACCCGCCGCTGCCGCACCCGTTGCGGCCGCTGCTGTGTCGGCCAAGAAGGAGTACGTGAACCCGATGGACGCGTTCCCGCTGCTCCCCGGTGCACCGCCCGGAGGAAAGATCAAAATGGCGATCTACTGGGCCGCCGGATGCGGAGGTTGCGACGTTTCGATGCTTGATACCGACGAGCGCATACTCACGGTAGGCGATATGGCTGACATAGTCATGTGGCCGATCGCCACCGACGGTAAAGAACATGATGTTGCGATCCTCGGTGACAAGGAGATCACGGTGTCGATAATCAACGGTGCCGTGAGGAACACCGAGAACGAGCACATGGTCAAGCTGCTCAGGCAGAAGTCACTGCTCGTCGTTTCATACGGTACGTGCGCATGCTTCGGCGGATCGCCGGCGCTCGCGAACCTCGTGCCCGGCGGAAAGGACGAGATACTTGACTACGTGTACAAGCAGGTACCGTCGATGAAGGCGTTCCAGGACATGCAGTCCGCACCGGTGCTGCCGCAGACCTCCGTCATGACGGAGGACGGCGAGGTAACGCTCCCGTTGCTTTACGACACGGTCAAGTCGCTTGATCAGGTGATAGATATAGACTACTCCATACCCGGATGTCCGCCCACGCAGGAATCCATAAGACAGCTTGTGGCGGCCGTGGCGGACTTCGTGTACAACGGCGTCGCCCTTCCTCCGAAGGGAACGATGATCGGAGTGTCGTCGAAGACCCTCTGTGAAGAGTGTCCGCGCAAGAAGGAGTCGAGAAGGATAACGAAGATAGTCGAGCCTCACGAGATAGACGTCGATCCGGAACTCTGTCTGATGGACCAGGGCATACTGTGCCTCGGCCCGGCGACGATCGGAGGATGCGATGCGAAATGTACGCGCGCAGCGCAGCCGTGCCGCGGCTGCTACGGACCGACGAGCATAGTTTCGGAGATGGGAGCGAGCGTGTTCACAGCGGTCGCCTCCCTGTTCCCGGTGCTCGACAAGGACCCGATATGCGGCGAGGACGACATAATAGAGATAATGTCCTCAGTGAAGGACCCTCTGGGGTACTTCTATGCGTTCACAATGTCCAAGGCGCTGATCAGGAGATCTGTCGTCGAGAAGAAAGGAGGTCAGTGAGATGTCCGGACCTATCATTTGGGATGAGAAGAAGAAGATAGATTCTAAGAGGATAACGGTGGACCCGATAACGCGTCTCGAAGGTCACGGGAAGATAGAGATATTCCTTGACAACAGCGGGAACGTCAGTAACGTCTACTGGCAGGTGCCGGAGCTGAGAGGCTTCGAGAGGTTCTGCGTCGGCAGAAAGGTGACCGAGCTGAACCAGATCACTGCGAGGCTCTGCGGTGTGTGCCCCGGCGCGCACCACCTTGCATCGACGAAGGCGATAGACGGTTGTTACAACACCACGCCGACCGAGACAGCATTCCGCATACGCGATCTGTTCTACAACGCACACTTCGTGCACAGCCACATAGCGCACTTCTATGCGCTGGCATCGCCCGACTTCGTGCTGGGTCCGGCGCACCCCGCTGCGACGAGGAACGTCCTCGGAGTGGTCGGTGCGGTCGGTCTTGAACTCGGTAGCGCCGTACTGAAGGCGCGCTCGCAGGCACAGAAGATACAGGCGATGATCGGCGGCAAGGCGACGCACCCGGTGATGGGTGTCCCCGGCGGAGTGTCGATAGGGATATCCAAGGACGGTCAGAAGGAGATGATCTCGATCGCCGAGAACCTGGTGGACTTTGCCAAGACATCGCTGAACGTGTTCACTGATGTCGTTCTGAAGAACAAGGACTATGTGGACATAATAAAGAACCCCGACCTGTACTACCATGAGACGTACTACATGGGGATAGTCAACAAGGACGACAAGGTGGAGTTCCATGACGGACAGGTGAAAGTGGTCGACCCGAGCGGAAAGGAATTCGCCAGATACGACGCGTTCAACTACCTGGGCCATGTGGCCGAGGCAGTGGAGCCGTGGTCGTACGAGAAGTTCCCGTACCTCAAGAACGTCGGATACAAAGGACTGGTGGACGGCCCGGACAGCGGTATGTACCGTGCCACGCCGCTCTCAAGGTTGAATGTGGCGGACGGTTTCACGACGCCGTATGCGCAGGAGAAGTACCTTGAGTACAAGGGATTCTTCAAGGACCTCGGCGTGACGGGACCGATACACTTCACGCTGGCGACGCACTGGGCAAGGATACTAGAGATGATCTATGCGGCCGAACGCTGCCTGGAGAACGCGTCCGACAAGGACCTGTGCAACAGCGACATAAAGCAGAAGGACATCGTGCCCGGAGGACGCGGAGTGGGATGCATAGAGGCGCCGAGGGGCACGCTCACGCATGACTACATATGCGACGAGAACGGCATCGTCACGGCATGCAACATGGTGGTCGGGACGACCAACAACAACGGTCCGATGAACATGTCCGTCGCGAAGGCCGCGAAGGCACTGATAAAGAACTTCGAAGTGTCCCCCGGTCTTCTGAACATGGCCGAGATGGCGTTCCGCGCGTACGACCCGTGCAACTCCTGTGCAACGCACAGCCTACCGGGACAGATGCCGCTGAAGGTAACAATCAAGAACTCCGACGGTTCCGTGTACGACGTTGTGTCGCGCAACTAAACACTAACGGAGGGGCAAAACCCCTCTTATCTTATTCTTTATATTTCCCGTCAACCAGGATGTCCTTTCTCTTCCCGAGGAATATGCCGTCAAGCAGGAACACCTTCGCTTCGTCGATGTCGATCACATCCGCGGTCATCAGTGGGCCCAGGAAACGTTCCTCTTTCACGTTCACCGGCGATCCGCCGAGAAGGCGGTTGAACGAAGGCATCATTATCATCTCCTCAGGGTGTTCTGCGTAATCACCAACAACATCCCTGAACGCCGCTCTGAACCAGCACGGTTCCGTCGTCCTTTTCCCGAGACCGTCAGAGAACATCACCGTCGGGTGGTTGTGCGCTGTGACGAGAACCTTTGACGTCATCACATCGGCCGAGGGCCAAGTGTGCCCGTGAACAAGTCCGACATCCCCGATCTTAAATCCCGCGGCGGGACGGATGTTCACGTGCTTCGGCAAAAAATCATCTATCTGGGTATCATGGTTCCCGATGACCACGTCCACCGTCTCGAAGTGTTCGAGCATAGCTTGAAAGAACTCCGGTATCTCCTGGAACTCCTGCTTCGTCGACCCTGGGACGGAATCCTTCACGTCGCCCAGGACAATCAGTCGTGAAGCATCACCGGAGATGCTCAGAAGGTCGTCCCTCATCATCATCGTCCTTGACGGAAGATGGAACCCCTTGCTACCGAGATGGCTCTCGACACCTATGTGCAGATCAGCTACTACAATGGTGCCGTCTATGCGCAGCGCAGGATGGCCGTGAACGGGCTGAATGTCCGTCATCCTTTCAAGTTGTCCCTCAGGACCTTCGGTATCATGTCTATGACATCGGTCGCGGTCAGTCCGTACGAGAACTCTTTGAACGCCATCTCACCGGCCGTCCCGCATATGAACGCCCCCAGGCATGCGGAGTTGAACTTGTCCATTCCCTTGGACAGAAGCCCGGCGACTATTCCTGACAGGACATCTCCCGTGCCGCCGACGGTCATCGCCGGCGTTCCGGAGTTGTTGATCTTCTTCTTGTCATTGCTCACGATGACATCGGTCTCACCTTTCAGGATCATCGTCACGTTCCTCTTCTTCGCGATGCTCATCAGATCGCAGCTCGCCAATGCAAAACCGGAGAACTCCTCGAACTCGTGTTTATGTGGGGTCACGATAACCTCTCTCGAGAGGACGGCCATCGACGCTATAGCGACGATCGCGTCGGCATCGACCACCGTGGGTTTATCGCATCTCAATATGAACTCGCGCACCGCGGCCATTGTGTCGTCGTCTGTCCCCAGCCCCGGACCTATCAGTACGGCATCGACCTTCTTCGAAAGCTCAAGCAGGTGTTTGACATCGATCTCTCTCAGTATGTCATCAGGAAGCTCGTGCATGACGAACGACGGTGTCATCGAAGCGACCGGTACGAAACATCTCTTCGGCACGGCGACGCGCACTATGTCCACTCCCGTCCTCAGAGCGGCCATCGCCGACATGGCCGGCGCACCGACATAAGGTCCGCCGCCTATGACGAGCAGTCTGCCGTTCTCCCCTTTGTGAGAGTCAGCATTCGGTATAGGATAGCGAAGCATATCGCCGACGCCGACGCAGTGTATCGCCTCTCGGGGTATCCCGATGTCGGCGACGATGATCTTACCGCTGTTGGCCTCAGTCATCCCGTCCTTTATATCATGGAACGTCACGGTTATGTCAGGCGTCACGGCATCCTTCGTACCGAAACCGGTAGGTATGTCCGCGGAAACGATCTGCCCTTTGAAGCTCTTCAATTTTTTCAGATAATCCCTCAGCAACGGATCTGTGAGGGTCCTAGCACCCACTCCGAGGACGCAGTCAACGATCACATCATAGTGGTCCAATGAGACATCCGAGAACATTACGTGCTTCTTGGGAAGCGTTTCGAACTGGCGCCTCGCCGCGGCACTTTTTATTTCGGAGGGAGGGAACATCATCGCAACTGTCGCCTTCTTTCCCAAGCGTCTAGCGCACGACATCCCGTCACCGCCGTTGTTGCCGACCCCGCAAACTATCAATATCCTCTTTTCGCCGAACTTATTCACCAGAACCTCGAATAGCGCCTCGCCCGCATTGTCCATCAGCGTGTCGATGGGCACGCCGAGCGCCTCGCAGTTCTCGTCGATGATCTTCGATTCCAAACGCGATATCATGCGACGTAATCATACAGGTAATAATTAAAATGTACAGCTCATTCTTCCGCAAAACCGCCGCAGGAACAAAAATCTCCTGAAAATTGACATATATGCTCTTTTTTCGTAGAACGGAGAGTTTAGGTAGTGTTCCGACATTAAGGAACAAGACCTCTGCCTATGACATAAGAGAGATCACTGATTGTCGATGAGACACTGCCCGACCTTCACCAGAAGCTCGGACTTCTTTATCTTACCCTTCTCCACGCGGACACAGCCGCGTTTCGCTCTCCAGTTACCCGGATAGGCGGCATCGTCGAATATCTCATATTCCAGATCGAGTATGGCGGCCGCTTTGGCGATGATGTCCAGACTAGGCTCCTTGACGCACAGTTCCTTCGGGACACGGCGACCTTCGGATCGTTTGCGGCCGGCCTCAAAATACTCGGGCCACAGCACGATCGCGTTGTCCTTGTCGTATGTCATGATATCCGGATCATTCCAGCAGGACCGCGTTGACGGCCCCGTCCTGTCCCGGCCTCGACGTTATGACAGCGTCACCGAGGTCGGTCTTGATGGTCGCGCCCTTGTTGATGAGACTGCGCTGAACGAAGTTAGGGTCGGCCGGGTTCGTCTTCACTCCAAGTATCTTGACCTTCGTGACCTTGTTGGTCTTCCTGTCGACGACGTTGGCGTATTCGGCAGCGAGCATCCTTACCTTGACGTTACCGCCGAAGCCGCGGTATCTCTTGAGGCTCTGTGCGCCCACCTTGGTGAACTGCTTCTCCGTGCCTATCTCGTACCTTCTCTTGCCTTTACTGAGGATGAGTCTACCGCCAGTAGGTTTTCTCCTTGATCTGCCCTGCCAAAGTGCCATAGTTATTCCGAACGAGCAAAGAGGATACCGTATTTAAAGGTTTTTCATATGCTTTTGAAAAAGCGGTATGCGCGCACGCTCGTTCCTATCACGTAACCATTTATAAGCAGAAGCCGTATACGGGAGCAGTATATTCAATCTGGGGATGCATTCAAATGAGGCTTGTCAAAGCTAGGATTAAAGGATATAAGAGCATAAAGGACACCGGCTACTTCGACATAGAGAGAACGAAGACGATTTTCGTCGGACCGAACGAGGCCGGTAAGACCGCTATATTTCAGGCACTGCAGCGACTCAACCCTTCGGCCGGCGTCATGCCGTTCAATCCGCTGAGGGATTACCCGCGTTCTGATTATGATCGAGATATAGCACGTAACGGTATCGATCCGGCGGCGTTCACGGTGGTGGAGTGTCACTTTGCATTGGAGATGTCCGATACCGCGCTGCTCCCTCCGGGGTACGAGAACGCGACGTACATCGTCGGAAGACGTCTGGACAATTCGAGCTGGCACAGGATCGACGGCGGTCCGAGACAGCTGACGTTCTCCGACATCGAGGGCGACCTTGACAGGTTCAGCGCACATATAGACAAGAATTTCAAGAAGGAGAGGCCGACCGCGTCCGATACCGATCTTCCAAGCAACGAACTGATAGATGTCCTCGGCCTGATGGGTGAGGAGGACAAGATAGACGGTGCGCTTGCTAAGAGATTGCTATCATGGATGAAGGAGAATCTCGTCTACGTTGACGAAGGTGGTGCCGAAGAGGAGAGGTACAGACGTTTGAAGGAGCTGATGCTCAACGTCGAGACCAACGAAAGGTCGCTGAGCATATGTCGCTCCCTGTTGCCTAAATTCGTCCTATACAGCAACTACCTGAAGGTCCGTCCGATAATACACTTGGGAAAGATGGCCGAGAGGATAGAGAAGGACCTCGTTGAAGATCCTGAATATGATTACGGGAACAAGTGCTTCCTGAGGTTCCTCGGGTTCACGGCCAAGGACCTGTCGCTCACGGGAGAGATAAGCAAGGCGGAGGTGGAAACACAGGAAGAGATGCGCGAGTACATGGACCGCCTTGACGACAGGAAGTACAGGCTCAACGCAGCGAGTATCAGACTTACCGAGGAGATAACGAACATATGGAGCCCGGACCCGGAGCGTCCGGAGGCGAGCAAGCTCGAGATAGACGTGGACGGTCAGTATCTCAAGGTGGTGGTGAAGGACGAATTGGGCGTGGAGGTGGAACTCGACCAGAGGTCCGAAGGTTTCCAGTGGACGTTCTCCTTCCTGGTGGTGTTCTTTGCCGAGGCGGATTCTAAGCACGATAACAGCATACTCCTCCTGGACGAGCCCGGCACGAGTCTGCACGCATTGAAGCAGGCGGAGTTCAGGAACGCCGTCTCAAAGTTAAGCGAGAAGAACCAGACGCTGTTCTCCACGCATTCGCCGTTCATGATAGGTGCGAACGAGATAGAAAGGGTAAGAGTGGTGGAGATGACCGACCGCGAGGCGGGAACGGTTGTCTGTACACCGGAGACCGCGACCGATTATGCTGCGCTGCTCCCGGTGCAGGAGGCGCTGGGCTTCGACATAGCGCAGAGCATGTTCTCCAACGGGAAGAACCTGTTGCTGGAGAACCTTCCCGACTATTGGTACCTGGAGACCATGAACGAGATGATGAGGTCCGCGGGCGCTCCCGCGCTTGACACGGACATATCGATGATGCCGGTGTCGTCCACCGGCAAGATCGCGTACTTCGCGACGATAATGCATGCTAAAAAATTACGTGTGACCGCGTTCTCCGACTCGTTGTCGGAGTCGCAGAAGAAGGATCAGGGAAGGTTGATAAACTCAGTGGGTGCGAAGCACATACTGAGGTCCAGGGACTTCATTGATAGGGACATAGAGATGCCTACATTCGAAGATCTCATTCGTAACACATTGGTGACGGTGGCGAAGTCGGAGCTCGGCTGGGATGTGTCCCAGCACGCGGCCTCGATGCCGAACGTCCCGATACTGAGGATATTCGACGAGCGCATGGGCAATGAATACTCAAGGACGAAGCTCACGAAGGCGTTCATGGCCTGGGCGCGCCCGAAGATCGATGCGTTCTCCACGCTCGAACAGGATGAGCAAAAGAGAATGAAGGACCTAATGGCGGAGATCAATTCGACGTTCAAGTAATGTATGCAAAGCCGCAGAAGCGGTCGATCATGAACAATCCCTGTGTTCAGAGGACCAGGAGCTCGCCCTTCGCGACTCCGTTCTCAACGGTCAGCAGTGCTGCATATCCGTCCTTGGCCGCGCCCGGATTCATGAAGAGGATGCCGTCATGCTCCTTTATCCCGCGTTCCTCGTGCACGTGACCTGACAGAACCACAAGCGGTCTGTACTTGTCGACGATGTCCCTCACGGATGTGCTGCCGACCATCATGCCCGACGGTATCTTGTCCAGGTGGCCGAAGGCGGGCGTGTGCACCATAAGTATCGTCACGTCATCACATATCGCGTCCAACGAGGAGAATATCTCCTCCTCGCTCAATTCGAACGGGGTATCGAATATAGTAGGATTAGAACCTCCGAGGCCGGCGATCCTCATGCCGTCCACGGTAACGGTGCGACCGTGCATGTCCGTCGCGACCTTCGAGACGGACATCGGTAGATCACGCGGATCACAGTTCCCCGGTACCGCGTACACTTTTCTTTTCAGCGCTGATATGTATTCGACGGCGACGCTCGACGGTCCGAAGTGTGTTATATCACCAAGAACGAATATGCAATCCGCCCTATGTTCGTCGGCGGCCGCGTTCACAAGTTCTGCGGTCGACATCTTCGCATGTATGTCGCTTATGACTATCGATCTCATATTCATCCGATAAGCGACAGGATGGAATAAACCTTCACATCAAATCTCAAAAAAATAAGGATGGAGGAGGCCGGGCGGCCTCCTCGTTTATCGCCTTCGTCTATGTTTCAGAGGTCACTTCCTCAAGAAGAAGAACCACACGGTCGAGGCCACGGCTCCCACGATTATAAGAGCAACGACTATCACGAGCATCAGGTTCATTCCGCCGTTATTGCCGCCCTCTTCCTTTATCCATACGGTCGATGTGCCGTCGGTGTACGTCAGATAGCCGGCCTTGGTGGTGGGCGTGGTGTTGTCGCCGGAACCAAGTATGGTCTCATCCGGGTCTGCGCCGTCCTCATACAAGACGATGAGGTCCGAACCATCGCCGACGATCAGCTTACCGCCTATCGTGGCCTCTCCGCCGTCCCCGGCGTAGACGCCGACACCGTCCTCGCCTACCGTTACGTTACCTGTGACGGTAATGACGGCCGAATCGTATACTTGGATACCTGTGCTCAGGTCGCCTACCGTGACGTTACCATCGATCGTCACTTCGGTTGTGTGGCTGGCATATATACCCAGACTTTCGTCACCGAGCGCGTTGACGTTACCTGTGAAAGTGATCACTGCGTTGTCAATGGCAGATATGCCGGTAACGCCGTCGGCGAGACCCAATGTCATATCGATCCCGGCCATGATGTTGCCGGTGACGGTAATGACCGCTGATTCATAGGCGTTGACACCGATGCTGGAGTGACTCAAGTAGATGTTGCCTGTGAACGTGACCTCGGACGTATCGGCGGCAACGATGCCCCAGCCTCGGGGGCCCGTAGTTATACTGCCGGTGGCGGTGACGACGGAATCTTCCTTCGCGTTGATACCGCGTGCCTCTTCGTCCCCGACCTTGATGTCGCCTGTGAACGTGACCTCGGACGTATCGGCATATATTCCGTAGCCTGATGCGCCTGCTTCGATGTTCACGTTGGCCGTAAGACAGGCCTCGAACACAAATATGCCGTGTTTGCCGATGCCGTCGACAACGATCTTACCGCCGTTGATAATTGTAAGGCTTCCGTCCTTGACGTATATCCCTGCAAAGTTATCAAGATCTGTCAGGACGAACTCTATGTCATTTCCGTCCATGTCTATCGTAATGCCTATCCCGTCGATCACGAACATTTCGAGACATTCGATATCGCTCACAAGCTCTATCGTATCACCGTCCGCCAATGTCACACTGCCCAGCAGATCGGTGAAGTCCTCATAATCTCCTCCTTCGCCCACAGTATAAGTGGCCCCGCTCCCGAGATACGCGTCATCGTCCGCGGGCGCGGTGCTGCCTGCGGTCACGGACGCGAACGCAGCTGCGACGAATATGGCAGCCACTGCGATCGAGAACAGTGCGTACCTTCCTCGTTTCTTCTTTTCGTGTTCACTCATTTTCATCACCAAAAGGTCTAGCATATTCACGCGCAGCCGACCTGGCGGTATATTGTCGTATGCCTATTTATTAACGGCGCAAATAATCATTGTGATATTTATCAAAATTAAAAATGATCGAAGAGGATATCAGGAAGGTCTCTTCCTCATTCATTCCTACGTCGCACAGATCCCTTCTTTGAAGCGATTCCGTGTAATGACATATAATTCCGATAACGGTATCGTTTCACTTCGTAAGCACCTTTAATACTGTGTATCCGCATACAGGGTACGAGAGGGTAATACCCAATCCATGCGGCCCCTCTCGGGGTTTAGTCGTTTATCCCTCATGTTTGCTGCATGGATCACTTTTTCGAGGCTGGCCCCGCCCGTATGTTTCGTGTGTTGAGTACGGTTTATCTATTTCATGGACGCACCATGGATATTTTATCCGTTGCAAAACAGGTCGGTGCGGAAAAAATTGATTTTCAAATTTGACTGTCTGGACAGAAGCATGAGCGTGGAGGGCGAGATTCGAACTCGCGGGTCCTTGCGGACAATAGATTAGCAGTCTATCGCCTTACCAGGCTGGGCCACCCCCACATAATGGTGGGCTCGGCCGGATTTGAACCGGCGACCTCCGCCGTGTGAAGGCGACGTCATAACCCCTAGACCACAAGCCCTTGATTCGGTCAAAGCATAACGGTATATTTAACGTTCACTTCAAAGGACGCATCCGAGGGCCGGTCTTTTTTGATGTCATACATGATATCGTGTCGCTCCGACGCATCATCTGTGCGAAAGATTAACATCATACTCCTTTATCAGGAGCATTATGACAGACCAGCCGGTGATCGATACGGCGACGGACGAGGATAGGAAGTTCGACGCCGCTTTAAATTCTGTGCTTCAGATGGACAAGAGGGACTACCCGTGCCACGTAGGGGGATTGATGGTGGCATCCGGGAGCGAGCACATGGTCAGAAGCCCTGTGGATGAGAGCATATTGTTCGGCAGGTTCCAGGAACCGGAGGATGGTCTTGCGGACCGTGCGGTCGCTGTCGCATCGTCCGCGTTCGACAGATGGTCAATTACCGATCCGAAGGAACGGGCGGAGATATTCGGGAACGTTCTGGATATATTCAGGAAACAAAGATATCGCATGGCCGCCGCCGTCACTATAAGCGCCGGAATGACCCGTGACGATGCCCTGTACGAGGCGGACCGTCTGATCGAGATCACGGAGGACGGCATACGGAAGATGAGCGAAGGGATCAAAGGGAAGCCGATCGGAGTATGGGCGGTCCTGTCCGAATATAACTCTCCGTTGGCGGCGCCCGCCGGCCATGCGGTGTCGGCGATCCTTGCCGGTAACGCCGTTGTGATGATACCGCCGAAGGAGTGTCCGTTCCCTGTTTACATGATATACGACATCCTGTCCCAGGTTCTGCCGGACGGTGTGCTCAATCTGATGTTCGACCGCACCGGAAAAGCGTCCTCTGCGTTGATCGGGAACGAGAACGTGAAAGGTATAGCCGCATCCGGCCGCGGGGACAGGTTCGAGGACCTCATGTTCGCTGCCGTTGACGAGGAGTTGACGTTCATAGGCGAGTTCAAGGGGATGAACCCGATGGTCGTGTACAGGCCGCAATCAATGAAGGCGGCCGCCGAGTTCGCCATCAGTTCCGCATTCGGTTTCGGAGGACAGAGGATGGATTCCTGTTCCAAGGTCATAGTGACGATGGGCGAACGGAAACAGTTCGTCGATCATCTTCTTGTCGCCGCCGGACGGATAACGGTCGGGGACCCGGCCGAAAGGGAGACCACGGTCGGTCCCGTGATATCCAAGGAGAGCATGAACGATTTCCTGAATATGGTCAAGGAGAACAGGGCGAATCTCATCTTCGGCGGTAAACGTGTCACCGGAGATGTAACGGATGCCGGATATTACGTCATGCCTGCCATATTCGCCGAGCTTCCGGACGGCAGTGAGCTGAACGAGATGGACCACAGCCTTCCGATATTGTCGGTGCAGACGGTCGCCGACCTGGACGAGGCGATCGAGGCCGCGAATGACTGTGAGTTCGGGTCAAGTATGGGGATAGCGTCAAAGGATGAGAAAGCGGTAGAGAGATTCCTCGCCGCCGCCGGTTCCGATGTGGTTTATGTGAACGGAACGAGCGGCGCCGTGGGCACCGCCGTGAAGGCATCCGTCACTGGGTTCGTCAGACCCCTCTGATCACGACGTCCTTCACATACATTCTGGCGATGTTAGCCATCTCCTCCAGTCTGGACACCGGGTACGGGTCGAGGACCGAAAGGGAGTCGTCCATGGTGCGTTTGTTCCTGAACTGATGGATGCGGTACCTCTTCGCGCCCCTTATGTTCCTGCATATGTCCTCTATGTCCTCGTTCTTGACGAATATCGGGACGGCGGTCGTCCTGAACTCGTGGTCCACGCCGGAATCTATTATCACGCGTATGCTTCGTTTTATCTTTTCGATGTCAACGTCACCGCCGGCAGCGTTCCTGTACCTTTCGTTCAGCGACGATTTCACGTCCATCGCCACCATATCGACGAGCTTCGAACCGATCAGGTCGTCCAGCGTGTCCGGGAACAAGCCGTTGGTGTCCATTTTCACCATGACGCCGAGCGCCTTTATCTTTTTCAGGAACCCATGAATGTCCTGGTCCATGGAAGGCTCTCCTCCCGATACGACGACGCCGTCTATGAAATCGGAGTTCTCTCTCACATAATCGAGGACGACCGTCTCATCGATCCCTTCGACGGCATCCGCGTCCGTCACGATGGGTGCGTTATGGCAGTACGGACATCTCAGGTTGCAACCCGCAAGGTAGACGGTGCAAGCAACCTTACCATCCCAGTCGAGCAATGTCGTTTTGATGAATCCCGCTATCTTCACGGTACACGTATCGTCGGGACGTGATAAATCTGTTCCTGGGGCAACAGTTTGTATATTGTCGTTCCATATTCGTCATGTGGTGGTACCGCGGGTAAATTCAAGGTAAGATTCTTTCCGTCCGGTCTGTGCGCGGATGTTGATGACGGTGTACTCGTATCCGACGCCGCCCGTGCCGCCGGAGTTGTCATAGGGCTGCCGTGCGGCGGAGGAGGAAGGTGCAGGCGCTGTGTCGTCAATATATCCGAGGGAAAAGGAACACCGGAGAGGGTATTGGCCTGCCTCACCTCGATAAACGGCAACGTTGACATAACGGTACCGCAGTATGACGGAAGCATAATCGCCTCCGGGGCGCACAGGGTCACGGAATTGAATGATATCGACCCTCTCGTTCCGCCGGAGGGCGCGAACATATTCGGTCTTGCCGTGGACATAGGCACCACGACGGTCGCGGTGTCCGTAGTGGATATGAGGGACGGCCGTGAAGTCTATACCGCAGCAGGCCGCAACGGCCAAGGGATACACGGGGACGATGTCCTGTCGAGGATAGAGCATGCGCACGCCGGCGGCACGGATGAGTTGAGAGGACTTATCGTGAACACGGTGAACGATCTCATCGCACCGTTCGGCGGTTCCGCCGGGATAGGTGCGGCGTACATAGCCGGGAACACGGTGATGACTCATCTGTTCCTGGGTACGGACCCGTCACCCATACGAGTGCCGCCGTACGAGCCCGTGGTCAAAGAGGCGGAGGTCACCGGGGCCGAGAGCGGCCTGAGCATCGCCGCCGGGGCGAGAGTCGTCTGCATGCCATCGCCCGCGGCATACGTCGGCGGCGATATAACGGCCGGTATAGTCAGCTCCGGGATGGATGAGAGTGATGAGCTGTCGCTGCTGATAGACGTCGGCACCAACGGAGAGGTGGCGCTCGGCAACAAAGAGCTGATGATGGTCTGCTCCTCATCCGCCGGACCGGCGTTCGAGGGCGGGAAGATGACATCGGGCATGATGGCGAAGCCCGGTGCGATAGACAGCTTCAGAGTGACAGATGACGATAAATTCGAGTACACAGTGATTGGCGGAACTGATCCGAAAGGCCTGTGCGGTTCCGGATTGATAGATGTGCTGGCACAGTTGTTCCGAGTAGGGTTCATCGACAAAAAGGGAAGATACACCAACAGGACATACCTCCTGGCGGACGTGGGCGGAGAGATCGTGACGGAGATAGCCGACGGCGTGTATCTCAGCAACGATGATGCATACAACGCGATCATGACGAAGGCGGCGATATACTCCGCAACGGAAACACTCGTCAAAGGATTGGGCGTATCGATCTCCGATATCTCGAAAATATACATCGCCGGAGGCTTCGGGAACTTCATAAACATGGAATCTGCAATAGCGATAGGGATGTTCCCAGACGTACCGAGGGATCGTTTCGTGTATCTCGGGAACGCGTCGCTGGCGGGTG
>WQZJ01000015.1 GCA_009780795.1 Methanomassiliicoccaceae archaeon | reverse complement strand
TTTCGGTGCTGCATCTTGCGCAGCTCTATGGCATAGCGATGGGCATGGAAGCGAAGGACCTCGGTATCAACGTTCACGTGACACCGGTCAAACTGTAAAACAAACGGGGCGCAAGCCCCCTCTATGATTTTTAAGAACGATCGATCGTAATAGTAGCAGGTCCATACGATATAGGCGGAAGCCTCGGTCAGTCACTCGGATCCTTTGCCTAAGGTTATTTCAGTTCTCTCAGTAATGGGGACCCAGTACCATCAACTTTGTTTATAGTTTTTGTATTTCCACATATCTTTATAAGTTCAAAGGTTCATCTTTGAACATGGAAAATGAGACGTTTTCTTGGAGAGAAAATACTCCACAAAATATACAAGATGAGTTGGACCGCATGTTCGGCGAATGTCTGAATCTCGCAGTTTTCTTACTGAACAAAAACAAGGAGTTCTATCCGTTCGCCCTTACTTTGTCAAAGAGTAATGATATCGCGATCGTCGGAACATATGACGGTAGAGAACGTCCA
This sequence comes from Methanomassiliicoccaceae archaeon, assembly GCA_009780795.1. GTDB lineage: Archaea > Thermoplasmatota > Thermoplasmata > Methanomassiliicoccales > Methanomethylophilaceae > Methanomicula. The sequence continues at coordinate 14,850 of WQZJ01000015.1, read as the reverse complement.
TTATCAGAGGAAGTGATTTCAGATCTAAAGGCTGCTCTGTTGCAGTCACGCGATGAGATAAAGGTAGCAGCGATCGTAGACGACGTGAAGGTCGATAGAAGATATGATGCTATCCGAGCACGCGTGGAACACTGTGAAGGTACGGCGTACGAGATCATCGCCCCGTATGAAATGAAAGGCATATTCAAAAAAGCTAAGCTGATAATGGAGACATCAAGCATATCTCATACTGATAAGTACGTCTGGAAAGACAGCGAATAGGTCGTTCTGTTTCCGAGCGCAGATATATCTTGTGTATCGAAAATGGGTCTATCCGGATTCGAACCGGAGTCAGCGGCTCCCAAAGCCGCAAGTATACCAGGCTAGCCCATAGACCCTTACGACCGAGCATGCGGACCTGATTATTAATATTTCGCATACGGCCGCCGCCCCCGTCCCATCAGGGGCGGTCAGATCATCTTTTTTATTTCGTCGACCAGAAGACGGACCGCGTCGCCTCTGTGTGATATCCCGTTCTTCTCATCCAGCGGGATCTCGGCGAACGATCTCTTGCCGTCGTGGCTGAATATCGGGTCGAAACCGAAGCCCTCGGTCCCTGTTTCTTCCGTTAAGATAACGCCGTCACATCTTCCCAATACGATGATATCCCTGCCTCTGATATTGCATCCTATGCAGCATTGGAAGTTCGCCTTCCTGTCGGCGACATTCTCCATCAGTTTGAGTATACCGGCATTGCCGATCGTTCTCAGTGCGTACGCCGAGAATACTCCCGGAAAACCGTTCAGTGCATCCGCGAATATGCCGGAATCGTCTATTATGAAATCGGACAGGCCGGATGCCTTGAGGTGTTCCATGGCCTTGCCGACGACCTCCGTCAGTTCCGATGACTGTATCTCGTCGTACGGCACCTTCAGGTGTTCTGTGTCTATACCAAAGGAGGACAGTGCCGCTCTGTACTCGTTCACCTTTCCGAGATTGGAGGTTATCACTTTGAGCATCATGTGTATCTTCCTCTGCCCCTTATCTCCTCGACACGTTCGAGAACGATTGCAGAGTCGTTCATTCTTTTCGAGTAGGAGGATATCATGGCCTCAAGCTCACTCTCGAGACCGGAATGGGCCGACGTGAATGCGCGTTCCAACAGATGTATGTCCACGCCCATGTCCTCGGTCTCCGCAAGGGTGTTACCGAGTGAGAGGTCCAGCAGGCAGATCTCTCCGTTCGCCATGAGTATCATGTTCGATGTTGTAAGGTCGCCGTGAGATATCCTTCCGTTGTGAAGTCTAGCGACGGTCTCACCGATCTTCTCGCAAACTTCCTTTGCCTTGGACGGTTCACTGTCAAGGACATCCTTTACCTTCGGGCCGGCGACGTATTCCATGGTGATATCGCATCTTACGGTGTCTATATCATAGATCACCGGCGTCCGCACCCCGGCCTTACGGGATTCTATCATCATGCGTGCCTCGTTCTTCATCCTTGACGTCCTCAGTCTCTGATCCAGTTCGGAATGTCTGTATTCCTTCGGCCTTCTCGATTTGACGACGGCACCGCGGCCAAGATACTCCGTCCTGTACACGACGGCCTCCGCACCGTATCCCAGCATATCCTCATCCGATGGCATGGCACCGATGATACAACGCCCTGCTAAATAACTTTATTCCGAGAAGGGACGGAATGCGTTCGGAAAGATGGAGTGACAAACCTTTTTCAACATCCTTTACATTGTTACGGGCGACCATGAATCGTATACCTGTCGTGTGCAGTTCCGTCGACAATCTTCTGGGAGGGGGCATAGAGGTCGGAAGCGTCACGTTGCTCTACGGCGAGGCGGGCACGGGTAAAACGAACATCTGTCTCCAGACGGCGTATAACGTCGCGAGATCTGGGAAGAAGGTCGCGTACATAGACACCGAGGGACTGTCCGCCGACAGGATAGGACAGATATTCGCTGACGAAATATATTCCAAGGACCTTCTGGTGTTCTCTGCGCATACGTTCGACGAGCAGGGATACGGTATCACGCAGGCCGCCAGGCAGGCGGAGTCGGATGCGGTCGGGCTGATAATAGTGGATTCGATGACGATGTTCTACCGTCTGAGGTCTGACGACAGTTCTGTGCGTAACGAACTGGTAAGACAGATGGAGATACTTCTGAACACGGCGAGGAAGAGCAACGTCGCCGTGCTGATGACGTCTCAGGTGTACACGAACATCGGTACCGGGACGTTCGAATTCCTCGGCGGGCATGCGATACAGCACAACGCGAAGACGATAGTCAGACTTGAGAAAAGGGCGAATGGGAAACGTGCAGCCGTCGTGGTCAAGCACCGCAGCCTCCCTGAAGGGAGATCTGCGATATACCGTATCGTCGAAACAGGGATCGAAGATTAGCCAGATGATGTTCTGTCCGTTATTCAGACGTCTCTTTTCATCGCATATTCCGCCAACGCGATCATGAATTCCTTATCCTCTCCGGGGCTGAGGACATCGAGTTTCGCGATGGCGCGTCTTGTGTAATCCTCTGCCATCTTCACGGCGAAGTCCACGCTCCCGGCATCCTCCATTATCTTCCTCGCTTTCCGGATGTCATCCTCCGACGCATTCGCTTTGCCGAGGATCGAACGGAACTCGCTCATCACGCTTTGGTCCTTTATGCTCTTCAAGGCGTGCGTTACCATGACTGTACTTTTTCCTTTGCGTACATCGTTCCCGACGGACTTTCCGAGCTTGACGGGATCACCGACCAGTCCGAGGACATCGTCGAACATCTGGAACGCGACGCCCAGCAGCATCGCGTACTCGTGCACCGCATCCACTGTCCGTGAGTCGGCACCGCCTATGAGCGCACCGCCCGCCGCGCCTGCCGCGAACAGTACGCTCGTCTTCAGACGGATGGTCTCGATGTACTCGTCCATTGTGACCTCTTCACCATTCTCGTTGTTCACATCCATCTGCTGTCCTCTGGCGAGGTCCCATACAGCTCTCGTGACTATCTTGAGAACGCCTCGGACCACGCTGTCCGGTACGTTCAGGTGTGCGATCACCTCGAACGCCCTCGCGAACAGGGCGTCCCCGGCCAGTATCGCCGTCGGTCCGCCGTATTTGACGTGTATCGTCGTCATGCCCCTTCTCTTCTCGTCGCCATCCATGTAGTCGTCGTGTATCAGCGTGAAATTGTGTATGTACTCGATCGCAACGGCAAGGGGTATCGCATCCTCCTTGTTCCCGCCGACCGCGCCGGCGGCCGCCAGGACCATCGCCGGTCTCATCCTCTTCCCGCCGGCCCGCGGATATTGGACGGTGGCCTCCATGAGATTATCCGGTTTCTCGAACGGAAGGAATTTGTCGATGTGTGAGTCCAGTTCTTTCGAGTATCCTGCGAGTATCCCTTTAACGTTTGTCATAGTTATCCATCCATTCCTTTGTTCTTCCGAGTATCACTCTGTCAGCGTCAGCCAGCGCTGCGATATCCTTCGAACCGGTGAGCATCATGGCAGCTCTCATCTCCTCGCGTATCACTGTCAGTCTCATCTTCACCGCATCCGCGGATTCCATCGCATCCCTGAGCAGCAGGTTGGCGGCACCCGCGCAGCATGCGCCCAGTGCCAAGGACGTTGCCGCGTGCAACCCGTCCAGAATACCGCCGCTCGCTATTATAGGTATATCGTTGCGGACGGTCATCAGTGAAACAGGTGCCGGTATCCCCCAGTCGAAGAACGTTCCGCCCACTCTCGCCCTTATCTCGTCACCTTTCTTCATGGCCCTGTACATCTCCACCGCTGAGAAGCTCGTTCCTCCCATGCCGGCGATGTCTATTGCCTTTATGCCTATCCCGCTCAGCCGTTTCGCGACCTTCTGCGAGATACCGGCCCCGGTCTCCTTTATCATTATCGGCTGGTTGCGTGCGAGATCCCTTATCGCATCGAAACAGCCGGCGGAGTTCGTATCGCCTTCCGGTTGTACCATCTCTTGCAGGAAGTTCAGGTGGATCGCCATCACATCCGCGCCTATGAGGTCCGTGGAAGAAGCTATCACATCGTACGTGAACGCGGTCTTGTTCCTCTGAGGGATCAGTTGCGGCGCTCCGACGTTCCCTATGACAAGGGGCACGTCATAGTCCTTGATCACGGAGTAGCTCTTCTTATCTATCTTCTCGATCGCGGCCCTTTGACTCCCGACGCCCATTCCGACGCCCAATTCCGCGCACGCCTTCGCTATGTTCTCGTTTATCTTCTTCGCCCCGGAGAATCCGCCGGTGATCGCCGTGACTATGAACGGGAAATCCAATCTCTTGCCGAGCACCGTCGCACTCATGTCAATGTCATCCGCGTTGATCTCGGGAAGCGCCTCATGCACGAGGCATATGTCATCCCAATAACAGTATCCGGGTGCGACCTCATGGTTGGCGCATATCTCTATATGGTCCGCTTTTCTTTCTTTCACGATAGTCACCTCATTTTCTGGCTCTTGTGCAAACGACCTCTTCTCCGGCGAGCAGCGATCTCAGTCTTCCGTCCACCGTACCGTTCACGAGTATACATTCCCTTCCGTCGGAGCACATCTCCAGCATGGCCCTCATCTTCGCGTGGACGCCTCCTGTAACATCCGCCACGGTCGTCTCCGGCGGTATCGCGGCGAGAACATCATCATTCACGTTCGTGATTATCTTCGCATCCCTTTCGATCTTCGGGTCCCTGTCGTACAGACCGTCGACGTCAGAGACGAAGACGACCTTGTCCGGACGGAAGATGTCGGCGAGACATTTCATTATCGCATCGCCGGAACAGATGCCGAACCCTCTCTTCCTGTCAAGGACAACGTCACCCATCATGACGGGGACGATTCCGAGGTCCGCGTATCCGCGGACTATCTCAGTGTTTCCTATGACAAGAACGCCGTCGTCCATGATGAAGCACGAGCCCGTTGGAACAGACACAGAAGGTATGCCCGCCTCTGTTAGAGCGGATACGACCAGAGCGTTCAGTTCGCGGGTATCTCGCGATACCAGGACGATGCCGTCTATTTGATCATCACGGATACGCCCCTTCTGAAGTTCGTACGCCTTAGCGGCCACATGGCCGAATGAACCGGCGCCGTGGACGATGACGACGTCTTTCCCGGAATCCTTTATCTCGCGGCAGAGTCTGAGCGCGACGTCCCTGTTGAACGTTCTGTATGTCCTTTTGTCGGTGATCACGCTGCCGCCGAGCTTGATAAGTATCATCGCATGTCCATCCAAAAGAGGATATTAATAATTAGTTGCGCGCGAAATACACGTTGCCGTAAGGAAGAGAAGAAGAAAAGTGGTTGACAGCGTTTCTGTGTTCCCGTACACTCTCGTAATACAGTACAGACAGAGACGCAGGCGGACTTTACTGCCGGGTTCGGAATGGGACCGGGTGTGACCCCGCCGCTATGGCCGTCATACCGAAATGTGGGATACACGCCGACTATATAACAGTTTTGACGGACCGCATCAGCGTATGTCCGTTTCCTCGTGCGCCAGGACCTCGTTCCACAGATCGATGGTCCTCATCGCCTCCTCTTCATCCATTATCTCTATGGCGAAGCCCGCATGGACCACGACCCAATCGCCTATCTTCGTTTCCACCATGGTCACGTTAGCTTGTTTGATCACGCCGCCGAAATCCACGTCGGCGGTGTCGCCCTTCAGAGATATCACCTTACCGGGAAGCGCCAGACACATCGTAACACCTTATGAGCTGATTATCTTGATTATCGCTTCCGCCGGCTGTCCGCCGCATTCCTGCAGCGCACTGACGGCGGTCTCCTTACTGCATCCGGTCTGAGACATCACGAGTTCGATATCCTCAGCAGGTATCACGCTGCCGGTGTTCTCGTCGATCTCGCCCGTCGTCACCTTCTCCGGTTCCCCCGATATCTGATAGGTCTTGGAGCCCTGGACCTCCATCATGCTCACTTCGGGATATTTGAACACAAGTTCTTCGTCGGGCATTCTGATTATGACCTCGATGACATCCTTCAGCTCAGTGTTGCGGATGCCCATCTTCTTCATCGCCTGCTTCATCTGGCGCGGGTTTACCCTCATTCCGGACATATTGCCTCCCTATATTGTGGTGTTAAATTAAACTTCCTGTTTCAGCGCGTCCCTGACGCGTTGCATGATATGATCGAGCACCGCACCCGCCTTTCCCGTATCGGGAACGCCTCCCTGAGCGAAGTCCGCCTTTCCGCCGCCGCGTCCGCCGTTCTTTTCCATGGCGTCCCTCAGCACCGCCGAGCAGTCCACGCGCTTCGTACCGGATGATATTATCACGGACAGTGTGTCACTCGATGCAAGCAGCACGGCGACCCCGCCCCTGCTCTTCATGGCCTCGGCGGCGTCTGTGATCGCGATCTTGTCATCCGTCTCGAATATTCCGGAAGATACGGGAACGCCGTCCATCATCTCAGGAAGCATACCGCTCAGCAGACGTTTCATGGCGCTTCTGAGCTGTTTCGTCTTAGTTTCGAGGTCATGTCTCGCGTTGCTGACCGCTCTGACGATATCCTCTGTCTTCGCTCCCAATATCTCCGTTATCTGCAGGCATCGGTTGGATAATTCCATAGATCTGGCTATTGCATCGCCGCTGACACGGAAGTGTATCGCGTGACCGTCCTTCCCGGCCGATACCTTGCGGTCCACGATCAGCGCACCGATCTCCCCTGCCTCGCGTACGTGCATACCACTGCACGCCGCCGTGTCCGCGTTACCGATCTCCACGACCGTGACGAGATCACCGTCGATACGTTCCGTCTTGGCACGCACTCCCTCCGTCTCAAGCTCGGCCCTGCTCATGGTGGCCTTGGTTACACACAGATTGTCGGCAATAGCGTCGTTGACGAATCTCTGCGCCCTTTCGATGACATCCCAATCGATGTCCCTGTCGACGATGACATATTTGCTCTCAGGGGAGATGAATATCTTCACTATCCTCAGCTCGGGGACCTCTTGTTTCAGACCTCCGAAGAGCAGATGTTCGGCGGTGTGACCCATCATCATATCATATCGTCTCTCCCAGTCGACGCTGCACCACACCTTGTCGCCGACGTTCAGCGAATGCCCCGGGACCTTGTGGAGAATTTCGTCCCCATCATTCTTCACATCGGTGACGTCAAGACCGCATATCCTACCGAGGTCGTTGGTCTGGCCACCGCCTCCCGGATAGAAGGCGGTGATGTCCAACGCTATCCATTCGCCGTTCGTTACGGTCACGGCGGCCTCGAACTCGAAGACGTACGCATCCTGTTCGTATATCCTGATGCTCATGATGTCCGTGAATGCGCATCGTCTTTAATAAATGACGGGCACGCGGACGTCCCGTTTCAGCGCGCACGGATGGATTTTAATATTTAGTGGGGCTAACTGACGAACAAAGTCTTAGAGGGACCCTCATGAAAAGGACACATACCTGCGGAGAGCTGCGTTCGGCGGATATCGGAAAAGATGTATGCGTGCAGGGCTGGGTAAGGTTCTCCAGGGACCACGGAGGCGTGGAATTCATAGACCTTGCGGATGCGTACGGGATAACACAGCTGGTCTTCGACCCCGAGGACATATCCGGCGGCACAGACAAGGATGCCATATCAGAGGCGCTGCGATCATTCACCAGAGAATCGGTGGTCACGGTGCGCGGCACCGTCCGAAAGAGAGTGGAGGGTACGGACGACCCCAAGAACAAGACAGGTGAGATCGAGATCCTGATGACCTATGCGGAAGTGCTCAACAGATCGAGGACACCGCCGTTCGAACTGGGCGACCAGAAGGAATCGGTGCTCCCCGGAGAAGAGATCAGGCTCAGGTACAGGTACCTCGATCTCAGAAGGCCTGAGATGAACGAGGCGCTCAGGTTCAGACACAGTTTCATAAGAGCTGCGCGTGAGTACCTCGACAAGAGCGGATTCATCGAGGTCGAGACGCCCATGCTCACGAAGAGCACCCCGGAGGGGGCGAGGGACTTCATCGTTCCGTCGAGGGTCCATCCCGGGACGTTCTATGCGCTGCCGCAGTCGCCGCAGCTGTTCAAACAGATGCTCATGGTCGGGAGCATCGACAAGTACTATCAGGTGGCGAGATGCTTCCGCGACGAGGATTCGCGGGCGGACAGACAGCCTGAGTTCACGCAACTGGATACGGAGATGTCGTTCGTCGGTATGCACGATATCCAAGACATGATAGAAGGTCTCATGGCGCACATATGGATGTCGCTGTACGGAAAAAGACTTGAGACCCCGTTCGAAAGGATAAATTTTGACGATGCAATGAACAGATACGGTTCGGACAAACCGGACCTGAGGTACGGGCTGCCGATGGTTCCAGTGACCGATATCGTGAGACATGCGGAGTACGACATATTCCAAAAGGTATTGTCCAAGGAGGGCAACGCCGTCGTCGGTCTCAACGTCAAGGCGGACATCGCCGGTGACAAGATAGGAAGGAACGAGGTGGACCGCCTGATAGCGTTCATCAAGAAGACCGGGCTTGGAGGGATGACATGGATGCGCGCCACCAAGGACTCACTCGATAGCAACATCGTGAAATACTTCCCACAGGGCGTGATCACGAAGTTGAGGGAAAGACTTGACGCGGAGGAGGGAGATCTGATACTCATGCTAGCAGGTCCGGAGAGGACGGTCCTCGCGTCCGGAGGGATGCTGAGGGCGAAGCTGGCCGAGGACCTTGGACTCACGGACGGGAACACGTTCAAGTTCGCATGGCTGGTCGGCTGTCCGATGTTCGAGATCGACCCTGCGTCGGGGAAGAAGGATTCGTTCCATCATCCCTTCGTGATGCCCACCACTCCGCTCGATGCGGATAACGTCGGCGGTGCATCGTTCGATCTGATACTGAACGGTTCGGAGCTCGGCAGCGGGTCCGTGAGGATACACGATCCGGAGGTCCAGAGGAAAGTGTTCCGCATGCTCGGCATACCGGAGGAGAAGATAGAGGAGAACTTCGGCTTCTTTCTGGAGGCGCTCGGATACGGGGCGCCGCCGCACGGCGGTATCGCACTGGGCCTCGACAGGCTGGTGAGCATACTGCTCGGAAAAGAATCCATAAGGGATGTGATCGCATTCCCGAAGAACAAGAAGGCCCAATCGCTGTTGGACGGTTCGCCGCAGAAGGTGGACGACGAAAAACTCGAGGAACTTCAGATATTGTCGATAGCGATAGGCGACATAGACATCGAAGATATAGAGTGATGTCAGAGGCCGTCGAGTATCCTCTTGGCAGCGTCCACGACATCCGATGACGAATATGCGCCGCCGCTCTCTCTCATCACGATACCGATGATTCGGTTCATGGCCTTATCATTCTTCTTATGATCATCGGCCACGGACGGGTTCTCCTCGATCGCCTTCCTTATCAGCGCGTCAAGGTCGGCACCGCCCTTTCTGACAGCATCGACATCCTTCCCGGTTATCAGCGCCTTCAGCAGCATCGCGCACTCCACGTCGTTTATCTCCCCATCCCTCTGACGGATGACGATGTCCGTGATATCGGCCGTTCTGGCGACGACATCCTTCTCCAAGGCCTTCCACGATGAACTTATCGGTCCGGTGACCCATTTCAGCGCCATGTCCGCGACGACGTTCTTCGCAAGGTGCTCGAACAGCTCCGCGAGTCCCACGGAAGTGTTCACGATCTGCTCCGCGATCCTTACGTCGATGCTATATTCACTGACGAGGCGGGCGACCATGTTCTTGGGGCTCTCCTTGTGCTCTATGCCGTCCATTATACTCTTTACGTCCACCTTACCAAAAACGGGATCGCATACGTATGCGTAGTCGCCTGCGTACTCTTTCTTCCTGGCGGAAGTGGTGACCATTCTCTCGGCGTCATAATGCCTCGTCTCTCTGGCGATCTTCCCTCCGGCCTTCAGTATCTTCGTTTGTCTGACAGCCTCGTACGTGAGCGCTCGCTCCACGTTCTTCAGGCCGTTGACGTTCTTGACCTCGCATCTCTCCGAGCCTGCCATGGATATGTTGCAGTCAGCGCGTATCGTCCTCTCGCCGTCGTCGGGAAGGTCTATGACGTGACGTATGTCCCTGAGCAGAGCGGTAAGGAACTCCCTCGCCTCCGCAGGTGTGGAGAGGTCAGGTTCCGTGACGATCTCGATCAGCGGCATACCGCTCCTGTTGTAATCCGTAAGCGAACCGTCCCCGGACCGGGTGACGGTGCCCGGGTCCTCCTCGAGGTGCGCCTCTGTTATCCGTATGGGTTTCTTTCCCAGGTAGTAGACGCCTTTCTGAGCTATTGGTGTCTCATACTGCGTTATCTGATAATGTCTGCAGAGGTCCGGGTAAAAGTATATCTTCCGGTTGAACCACATGGTGTCAGGAACGCTGCAGTTCAGCAGTCTGGCTATCTTGATACCGATCACGACGGCCTCTTTGTTCAGGGAAGGTTTCGTACCGGGCATCCCCATGCATCCCGGACAGATATGTTCGTTCGGACCGGCCGCTCCGACGGCGGGACACGAACAGAACATCTTGGATCTTGTCGGCAGCTGAACGTGTATCTCTAATCCTATCTTCACAGTGACGCCTCCGGAGCCTTGATGTCGAAAGCCTTCTCCCACGCAGCAGCAGCATCCGTCAGCACATCCTCGTTCCAGCGGGCAGCGGTGAACTGCAAGCCCGCAGGCACTCCGTCCGGGTAGCCGCAGGGCACCGATAAACACGGCAATCCGCAGAACACCGGCGGCACGGCAAACCGGCCTGTCAGGTACTCGTCCGTATATCTTATTCCGGAGACCTCATCGAATGTCGGTGCGGTGATCGGCGTGCTTGGCGTGAGAATCGCGTCATACTCAGACAGTATCTCTTCGTAGCGGCTCATCACGAGCCTTCTGATCCCGAGCGATCTCATGTATAGTTCGTTCCTGTTGTCTCCGAGCGTCATGTACGTCCCGGCGACGATCCTCTTCTTGACGCCAGTGCCGAAGTACTTCGTACGGAACGATGTGAAATAGTCGTCGAACGGTAATGACATATCACCGCTCTGCTGTCCGACCCTCATGCCGCAGTATGTCGCCAAGTTAAGCGCCGTCTCGGCTGTGGCGAGAATGTAATGTGCACTCATCGAATAGTCGAGTTCGGGTATGTCCACATACTCCACGTCAACGGACATGTCCCTCAATGTCCCGACGGAACGGTCGAATGCCTCGCGGACACCGGTGCTGACTAGGTCCGTTATCCCGTTGGGCACCGCGACCGCCTTCAGTTTGCTCTTTCCTAGCACAAGGTCCGGCTGCGCTGCGGACACGGGATCATTCGGGTCGCCGCTGGAGATGACCTTCAGGTATCTCCTCAGAAGGTCTGCGTTCGTCGCCATGATGCCTATCGGCCCCATGGAGCTGACCGAGTCGATGAGACCGTGTCTGGATATGCGTCCGTGCGTCGGCGTCAGCCCGAGGACACCGCAGAACGACGCAGGTACGGATATACCGCCCCCCGCTGATGTTGCCAGCGCAACGTGACCGTCCAGAAGCGAAGCGGCGCACGCGGCACCGCCGCACGGACCGCCGCACGACCGTGCGAGGTCGAATGGGTTCTTCGGTATGTCCGTTCCGGTAACGGAGAACATTCCTATCCCGAATTCGTCCATGTTCGTCTTGCCGATGAGGGACCCTCCGGCGGCACGCATCCTGGCCGAGACCGTTGAATCGTATACGGGGCGGTGGCCCTCTAGTATTCTCGATCCCGCTGATGCCGTGAATCCTGTGGCGACTATGTCATCCGATAACGAGAATGTGAGCTTCTTATCCTCGTATGACGAAGCGGCCTCGCTGAACATGTGGTATCTTTCGTTAAGGCTGATGTGCCTCATACTATCTTGGGCCCCCTTACGAATCCGTTGTACATGCTCATGCTTTTGAGCATCTCGTCCGCGTTCCCGTAAACGACGGGAACGTCCTCCCTGAGAGCACCGTACGCATCCGCCGGGTCAAAGCACGGCGGATCTTCGACGGGAGTGTTGTTCACGGCCTTCAGAAGATCGAATATCTCCGATAGGTCATTTTCGAACAGCTTAAGCTCCTCTTCGGTAAGGTCTATGTGTGCGATACCCGCCACGCGTTTCACGGTCAGCAGATCCATGTTGTCACTGATTCGCCAAATACACGTACGTCTTATCAATCTTTCCGACGGATGAAAAAAGAGCGTATATGTGCCCGTATGCGCACGGTAGCCGTATTTTTATTCATTTTATATAGTCGATATTAAATATATCCTATAGTATATTAATTATATCATGCTGAACCGTGACGGTTCCCGGTACAAATAAAGCTCCGGGAACGGTCCGCGGCGAGGTGTGGTGATGTCCGTGTGCGCGGCCGCCTCCGCCGGGCACACGGAGGCAGATAAAAGAACCAGAGGAACGCACGGAGTTTTTGAAAGAGGCATTTTTCACACATTCTGCAAGCATCGATCTATGTGATCACATCTCACGATTCGCCGTCGGCCTGAAAAAGGTGTGAGTTAAAAGGTTTGAGCGGTCGTAAGATCACCAGGGACGATTCCCGGTCGTTTCTAACAGTGTGTTGTACTCTTTGGCTAAATTGTATGCGTCGAAGATATTCCAGATCCAGAAGATCACGTAAAATATCAACGGGACAATCAGCCAGAAGAAGAGGAGCGCCAAGGACGCGATCACTATCGCCAGTACGAGCAATCCGATACCGCGCCCGATCTTACCGACATATATCTGCCCTGCGCCGGGGATCAGGAGTGACAACACAGCCGCAAGGCCATCGCTCTTATCACGCCTGTATACCTCTTGTCGTTGCTGAGTCTGTTGGGTCGCCCCTCCATCCGCACCATCTATTCTGTTACCGCATTTATCACAAAAGGCTTGGTTTTCAACTTCGTTTCCGCATCTGCTGCAAAACATTGTATCCTCCGACAGTCGAATGGGGTCGTCAGCATTTATAGTTATCAGACGAATTATTTTCATTAAGGCCATTGCGAACAGATACGCATCCGAACCGATCCGATAGGAGATCTAACCGTTGCGCAACGCCCTCATCGGAGCGGCGGGCTGAAAAACATTATAATCGAAATCGCAATGTACAATGGATAAAGATGGCTGACCTCGAAAAACAACTCAACGACGGCATGAAGGCTATGGACGAAGGCGACTTCAAGAAGGCTTACAGTAAGTTCAAGAAACTGGCCGAGGAATTCCCCGACAGCCCGGAGGCATGGTTCTATCGAGCGGAGACAGGGAACATGGCGTCCGGTATGTTCGGTGCGAAGGTATCGGAAGAGGAGATAATGGCCTCCTACAAGAAGGCCATAGAGCTGGACGACGAAAATTGTGAATACTATGCGTCGTACGGCGCTTTCTGCGTGTCCATCGGAAAATACGATGAGGCGGAGGGCGCGTACAACGAGGCTGCGGAGCTGGATGAATCCAATTCATCAAGGTTCTTCTCCGAGTTCGCGTCGGACTACTACAGCAATGTGTTGGCAAGGTACGGCGAGATAATGGATGATCCGAAGGCGCGTGCACCGTACGCGAAGAAGGCGTTGCTGTACATGCTCAAAGCGCTGGACATGGAGCCTGAAGAGGCTAAGAACCTGTTGCAGTAAGGTCAGCGGTGCATCCTAAGGTCGCCGAGCGTTGTGCGTCTCTCAGCGAATGCGTTATGTTTGTGTATCGACTCCTCGGATTCACTTCTTACCGTGAGGCGTACATCGTCATGTAGTCCCGGATACCGGTCGACTATCCTTTTCAGGACGTCTCTTACGACGTCCTCGACGAATTTCGGATTGTTGTGCGCATTGATGACGACCGCTGCCTCATCGTCCCTCTTCAGTATCTCGTACGTGGGCGACGAGAATGATGATTCGACTATCGATATGAGGTCGTTCGCCTCTACGTTATCCGTTTCACCCATGGTCATGGACACGGTGCATATGTTCCTCTGGTTGTGCGACATCACCGCCACCTTACCCTTACAGTCGAGCACATCGCCGACCGTCTCCTGGGCGCACGGGCATGCCGTCATGCCGATGACCTTGACACCGATGGTCCTCATGAGCGGACCGCCCCGCACAGCCGTCGATTCGCCGATCAGAGTGTACAGTTCAAGTGTCTCCCTTCCGTTGGGCGTCCTGCTCTTCCTGAAATATTCGGCGGTGAGCACCACTTCCGCCGTATCCGCGTAGTCGTGTCTGTTCAGAAGTTTTCTGCAGATGTCCGCGGCCAGTGTTTCTATTCCAGCTACCGGGCGTTCGACGCTCTCGTCCACGATCTCTCTGAGGACCTCGAGGTTCCTTGAAAGATGGGATCCCCTCTGTTCGGCCGGAAGGTCCACAAAGACGTCTATGGTACAGTTCAGTATATCGTTGACAAGGTTCTCGTCCCTTTTGATGCGCACCGGCTTCTTCACACCGGTCACGCCCACCTTGGTCAGTCTGAACCCGGTGTCAAGCTTTCTGTTCTGTACGTCGCACCTGTTGGTCATGGGATTGCACGGATACACGGAGCATGTTTTAAAGCATGCACATCAACAACAATCATAGTAGCACCATCGGCTGATGTCAATTTTGAACAGGTCCGTGCGGTACGTCAGGGCACACGGGACGTGGAACGGCTAAATATGACGCACACCATCGTCAATGGATGTTCTGCGGGATAGATGAGGCCGGCCGCGGGCCGGTGATGGGTCCGCTGGTGGTAGCTTCGGTGTTCGTCGAGGATGACAGCGCGCTCAGGGAGATCGGCGTGAGGGATTCGAAGAAGCTCACGCCGTCGTCAAGGGAGGCGATGTTCGAATCCATAGTAAAGAGCAACGCTCACAGGATTGTCATCCTTTC
>WQZJ01000014.1 GCA_009780795.1 Methanomassiliicoccaceae archaeon | reverse complement strand
CGGGAGCTCCAGGGACTGGGCCGCAAAGGGGCCGTACCTTCTTGGTGTGAAAGCGGTCATAGCGGAATCGTTCGAAAGGATACACAGGTCCAACCTCATCGGCATGGGGGTCGTCCCGCTGCAGTTCGCGGACGGACAGAATGCCTTGTCGCTAGGATTGACCGGTGACGAATTGTTCGATATAGCGTTGGAGGACATGGACATCAGGGGCGATGTGAAAGTGACCGCATACCGTGACGGAAAGAAGCTGGAGTTCTTCGTCATATCTAGAGTGGATGTACCCGCGGAACTTGAGTACATAAGGAACGGCGGCATTCTTCAGACGGTGCTGAGGTCCATGGTATGCCGAAGATGAGACCAACATGCTTTTATTGGTGGAGCAGATTCTCCGCACTGCACGGGCCCGTGGGGTAGCTTGGTATCCTTGTAGCTTGGGGTGCTATTGACTCCGGTTCAAATCCGGGCGGGCCCATCTTATTCATTGCCATGTGTGATGATTACACGTCTGTTAAAGCGTACGTTTTAATATTGAGAAATAATTACACGGTCATGACTGTCGTGAATGTTACTCAGGCCAGGAACGATCTGTACAGCATAGTTGAAAGAGTATTGGACAGCGAATCGGTCACGATAACATCCAAGGCAGGTAATGTGGTCATGCTCTCTGAGAAAGATTGGGAAGGTATCAAAGAAACTCTCTACCTTATGAGCGATCCCGAGTTCATGAAGGATGTTCGCGAGGCGCGAGACACTCCCGTTTCAGAGCGAGAGGTATGGAATTGCCGTACCTTGTGACCCTGTCAAATAAAGCCTCGAAAGATCTGATCGAATTGCGCAGATCCGGAAAGGGTGAAAAAGCGGAGGCGTTGCTCAATTCCCTCACAGAAGATCCGTTCAGCCTGAAATACGAGAAACTCAAGGGAGAAGCGGAAGGTCTTTTCTCAGTCCGGATCAATGCTGTCGACCGGCTTGTTTTTGAAATAGATGAGTCGGACGATGAAAGATATGAAGGCATCGTCAATGTCATAAGGATGAGGACCCATTACAAAGGTATCCTGTCGATCTTCATTCTGTGAGGCCTTCAATAGCACTGTTTGAACCGTTTAACATGGATAAATGTATAATGTCTGGCCATAGGGAAGGGTAAAAGCGGGCGGGCCCACTGAACTTACTTATGATCTCCGCATTTTTGCGGCGAATGGACGTACCGCTCATTGCAGCAAATGTTTCGTGACCTCGCGTTTACGCATAAAATCACACGTATCTGAAACCGACGATGTGCTCCATCAGGTCCCCTGTCGCCCTTGCAGATACTCTCACAACGTTCTCGATGTCATCGAACTCCTTCGGGTCCGCGTTCTCCGTCTCCGTGTGCACATTGATGTCTATACCGCCCTGCTTCCTTATGTTCCCGACGGCGTCCGATGATGTCATCTCGACAGCTTGCCTGACAGCATCGTCGAATCTCATGGCCTTGATCATCTGAGAGAACGAACTCCTTATCTCATAGCCCCCTTCCTTGGACGGGATCAGTGTGGCGTATGATGTCTCTGATACTCTGCTCCTGAGCGTACCGACGGCGTTCCCTATGTCATGGTTCTCCGGGATCACGACCTCCGCGTCCAATCTGTTCCTCAGTGATGTCAGGTATGCGGCGGCCGGACCGCCCAGGCCTATTATCGGCAGTCTTAAACGGAAGTTGGTATCGATAGCCGTGAATCTGTCCTTTCCGACCGAGGCATCGATCAGTCTCCGCGAAACTTTGTCAATATCCTTGCTCCCTGTCTCGTCTGCCATTATCTTTTCAAGTATGGCGCTGCCGGCGCTCATTACCGCCCGGTCCATGACCTTCAGGATCAGTTGCTCATCAGTTATGCCTGTGTTCCGCGAGAATATATCCAGACCTATCTCCGATGCCTCCCTGTCCCCGGTCTCGAACCTTCCGGCGGCGACCATCAGGTCGGTTGGTGTCAAGGATGTGAATATCACGCTGCCTGCTGCCAGCAACGAATCGATGACCGACGGCAGCGTGTACATCAGCGGGTACTCGGCGGTGATATCGGATACTCTGCACGGGGCGTTGTCTTTCACGTAACTCAGCACCTTCGTCTCAGACGGCGTCAGCGTGCGCGTCCTGTCCTTGTGCGGTATGAGATACGTCACGTCGCCGTCACTCTTCATCCTCTTCTTCAGCGACGGATATGCTGCGGATGACATGGCCAACGGCGCCGACCTCCTTGGACCCAATGCGACCTCGCCGTCGGCGGTGACCGAAATGTGCGAATCACCGCCAAGTGCGATCGTGTGGGCGTCTATCGTCCTGACGTGCGTCCCTTTACCCAGGACGGTCACGCCCTTTTTGCTGAGCGGCGGCATACCGTCCCTGATACACGCGACGTCAGTGGATGTCGACCCTATGTCTATCACGATCCCGTCACTGCATCCTGAGAGTGCAAGTCCGCCGACGATCGATGCCGCCGGTCCCGACATTATTGTCTCCACGGGACGCAGTCTCGCCGTCTCGATCCTCATCATCGTCCCGTCGCCCTTCATCATCATGACGTGCGCATCAACGCCGTATCTGGAGAGAAGCGACAGAACTCCCATTATGAAGTCGTTTATCACAGGCAGCAGCATACCATTCAGTATCGCGGTGTTCGCTCTCTCGTACACTCCGATATCCCTTGACAGCTCATACGTTGCGATGACCGGTATGCCCACCTTATCGGCAAGTATCTGCTTAGCACGCCTCTCGTGACTGTCGTATATACAACTGAACTTCGCCGACAGCACTATGTTATCGGCGACCTTCTCCAATTCCTTCGCCGCATCGATGAGTGCGCTCTCGTCCAGCCCCGATATGGATTTTCCCTTTACGTCATGGCCTCCGGCGACGAAGAACTCCTTTAGCGGTTCCATCAGCGCCTCCCTCTCCGGCGTCCACCCGATGGTTATGAGACCGACCTTCCCTCCCTTGCTCTCAAGTATCGAATTTGTTGCAAGCGTTGTCGACAGACCTACGTACTTGATGTCCTTCGGATTGAACGAGCGTTTCAGGATCAGGCCGTTCATCGCGTTCCTCATACCTACGATCATATCGTCGTGTGTGGTCCTGGATTTCATCTTCGCTATGATCTCCTTGGTCCGCACGTCCATGACCACGGCATCGGTGTACGAACCGCCCGCGTCTATGCCCAACGCCAATATCCTTTCTCCTCCGGCACCTATCATTCCGATCGAATGGTTATTCAATGTCATCTTTTTAACAACTATGGTGTTTTCCGCCAACCTTTTATAAAAGACCTCGGATAGCATACGACATCGGTGTGATAGATGAACGACGATATAGGTACAGCGGCAGAGGCCGTAAGGAACGTGCATAAGGAGAAGGAGGCCGCGGTATCGGCGGTGTTCCTGTCTATGTTCTCCGGCAAGGGCGTTGTGTTCATAGGCCCGGGAGGAACGGGCAGAGGATCGATGGTGAGCGATGTTATCGGTACCGTCGGCGGAAAGGTTTCAAGATACATGGTATCGCCGACCACGGACAAAGAGGAACTCATCGCCAGGGTCGGTGACGATTCCGCCATCTTTGTTGATGATGTGTTCAGGGCGAACAGCGGGACGCTGAACGGTATCGCGGACATCATGTCCTCCGGACGAACTATCGTGATCGGCTCATCGTCCCGTATGCCGTCGGAGGATGATGAGGCGTATTCACTGTACGATCGTTTTCTTTTCAGGGCGTCCGTCGGACCGCTGCGGTCCGATGAGGAGTTGCTGTCGTTCATAGGCGCGACCGAAAAAGGTACATTGCCGGAGATACGCACATCCGCCGGTGATGTCAGAAAGGCTGCTGACGACGTTTCCGTCGATGACCATGTGCTCTCGGCGATACTGTCACTGAGAGACCTGTTCAAAAGTTCCGGTAAGTACATCTCCGACGAAAGGTGGAAGGATTCGCTCTATGCCTTGAAGGTCGCAGCGGCGGCCGCCGGCGGAAAGAGTGTCGGTATATCGTACATACCGTTGCTGCAGCACACCCTTTGGGACAGTCCCGAGGAGATCGACGGGATACGCGCGGCCGTCTTCGACGTGTGCACGCCCGGCGGCTGTGAGCTGAACGGATTGTTCTCGGAGGCTGAGGAGTTGCTTAGGCTCGCAGTGGAATCCAAGGGCTTGGTGGACGAGAACGCAGGATTCCCCAGGATCATCCATTGTTACGACTGCAACAGTTCTTTCCCGACGCTGAGAAGACTGAAAGAACATAGTGCCAGCCGTCCCAGACATACGTACGCGGACCCGCACATCGGAAAGGATGGGAGCTCGCAGGATTATATCAAGTACACATATGAGGAGCTTGTGACGCTCCTTACCTCGAAGTACGGATGGGACCTGTTCAAAAAGAGCGATGACGGAACGAAAGAAAAATTCATGAACGCTGCTGCCGCGTTGAGGAAAAGGAAGGAAACGCTGGAGAACTCCCACGACGGTGACCGTGCGAAACTGGAAAAAGAACTGGCCGGGAACTTCTGGCTGACCGGTCGCGACAGAAAGGACATCATGACCGCGTTCAATCTCAGATCGGCTAAGTTCGCCGAGCTCGGCAGATGCATAGCGGACGTCGAGTTCATTCTTAAGTGATGCGATCATGCGTAAAGAACAGATATTTGCCGTCACGTCGGCCCGCATGGCTGACTCCGACGAAGTGAGACGTATTCTCGCATCTCCCGGAACGCTGCCGTACGATGTGCGTAAGGAGACGGCATTATGTCTCGCGTCGCATCTTTCCGGTAACTCATCACGCAAAGCTCCCGGCGAGACGGTGGATGCGATCGACAAGGTCATTGCATCTGCGGAATGGGTACGAATGACGGAGACGGCGGAAAAGAACGATCTGATGCCCAAACTTGTGCTATGCACAGTGCTCACGGAATTATTCGCATCGCTGGACCGCGGTACGGACGTGTCCGACGGGATGCGGGCATCGTGGAACAAGGTATCATCCTTGGCAGGGACGATGGATATCATCACATCCCTCACTCCGTCGGCGGGTTCGGTGAGGGATGCGCACCTTGAACTGATAACGAACGCCCGCAACTTCGGGACGATCATCGAAAGGAATGACGATCTGAGGTGGATCGCGAACGTCATGAGATCCATGGGATCTGAGATGATCGGGCACAAGAGAAGGGGTCCGCGCATCGGGAGAAGGATATTAGCGGCGGTCGACACGTCAAAGAGCATGTACGGTGAACCGGAGATCATCGCCAAGGGCCTTCTGCTCGCGCTGACCAAAAGGATGCTCGCCGACCGCAGGGATGTGGACGCGTTACTGTACTCATCCGGCCTGCCGGTGCTGTCACCGTCCCGCGGCAGGGATATGATGGACCTCATCTCGTTCAGGTCCGGTCAGGGAGGGCCGTTCGCCGATGCACTGAGGATGCTGCTCAGCGGTATGAAGGACGGCTCTGTTGCAAATATTGATGTGATACTCGTCTCCAAGGGCGCCGGAGTGCTGAACGATCCGAATCTTACGAAGGAATGGGAATCATTCAGGATGAACAATAACGTCAGGGTTATCACAGCTGTCCCTGGTGGCGGTGACGCATGCGGCCTCACGGAACTGTCGGATGATATTGTAATTTTCAACGATGAGACCATGAACAAAGGGGCAGGGGAGTTCGCGAGGCTCGTGGACCTGTTGTACTGACGTCCTTTTGTTATTATCGTCGATTTGCTTTTATCGGCTTTACCGGATCAATCCGTCGGATAGTCCGTATATCCGAGCAGTTCGTGCATAACATATTCGGCATTGGCTCTCGCCTCCGCCTCCACTGGATGGTCGTACGGATATCTTTTGATCTCGATCCGTTCCGTGTGATACTGTATCGCATGGGTCAGCTCATGCGCGAACTGATAGTCTATTCTTTGGAAGAGCAATATATCCTCGCTGTTCTCCCTCGGATCCGTACCAAGCATTATGTGCGCCCCCAGGAATTCCGGTTGTTCCCTGTCATGGAAGGCGACCTCGCATATGATCTCCCGGATGCCGTATCTTTCGAAAAGATGGTCTATTATCTTCGGCATATCCCTTCTGTTCTCGATAGTCAGGTCCAAATCGGACCATATCCCTCTGTGCACGAACACCCTCTCACACCCTCACATAAGGATAACGGATGTAGTATATCATCCGCCCCTCTGAGAGATGATGTGCCGTCGAATGCACCGGCGAGACTATGTTGAATGGTCTCTGTGTGCCCCGTTCTGAACGGTTGACTGTTTTCTCCTCCAATGGATCGTGATCTGAAATTTTCAATCTGTTCGATGCGGTGCTTCCGATCTTAAATAAAAATGAGGGGGCAAAAACCCCCTTTGGCCAGGTTATCAGGTTTTATTCCGTCCACTGTTGCGCCAATGTGATGAATTTACAACCATTCTGTGCCGCAAAGACCTTTGTGAACTCGTTCAGCTCCTTTACGCGCTTGGCCTCTGCCTCATTCTCAGCGTCGACATCACCGTACGTAATGAGTGACCAGTCGGCGTTCGGCCCGTTGGCTCTCGGGTCTTTATAGCTGATCTTGACCTTCGGCATCAGTTCCTTGTAGCATACGTTCCCTTCGTCGTCGAAGAACGCTCCTTCCAGTCTGCTGCCGTCGGGACCGTTCAGCCTCGCCCAGTCCGCTCCGGACGGGGTGAACTTCTTCGGCGTCATGTCTTTGATCTTCTTTATCGACTCTAACGCCTCGTCGACGTTCAATTTTCCGAAATCATGTTTATTGAAATCGAACATCCTGAACTGTGTCACCACACTGTCCCTGTAGATATCTCCCATCGGAGGATCGTCGTCATCGAGGGTGAAAGGGAAGAGCGTACGCTTCAGCTCACCGGCGTAGTAGAATATCCCTCCGGAGAACCTGAGACTTTTTTTGGCAACTATCTCTCCTATCGTATCTTTATCATTTAGGATCATCATCAGTCGCGCCTTTCCTTTCGGTATCGTGAATGTTTTATCATTCGCAGTATAATCGCCGATACCGAGGGGATAAGCTTTTTCACTTTCCACTTCGAGCTTTTCCTCACCGTCCGCTAAGGACTTCAGGATCGTCTGTTCTATCGCAGATATCACGAACTTACCATTGGGAAAGATGTCTACCACTATCGGGAATTCTTCTCCTGTTATCCCTATATAACAGCCAGCATATTTCAAAAACTCCATAATTGTTACCCAACCTGAGATATCGTTAGTATACTTCAAAGTATCTTTCATCTGGCAGGGTTGAACGGAACGAAAAGTCTGGTCGCAGTCCGTTCTTTCCTGACGAGAACCTCCCGGTATTTTTCATCCTGCGGATGAAGAAAGATACCAAATAAATAGCAGGATCGAAAGAGGGAACGGCCAAACCGTTCGGGATGGGGACGTCATGTATGATCAATTCAACACGGTCACAGGGGACCAATATATTATGAACTGTGAAATCCATGCGGTAACGACCAAAAGGAGGCCGTTAACACATTTATCCGGCGTACTGACAACAGGGTGTGAACATGAGCGATATCTTTCTGGCATCCGCAGGCATAAAATTGGGGAAGACAGTGGCTGCTCTCGGTATCGCGTCCAATCATTCCGGAAAGATAGGATACTACAAACCGTTCAAGGAGACCCTCATCAGGATGGACGATGAGATGGTGGACCAGGATGCGTTACTGATGTCAGAGATGTTCGATCTGGAGCACGGAAGCCGTTTGTCACCGTTCACATACGACATCTACGATCCCGTGTCGATGGAGGATATCGTCGCGAGGCATGATGAACTTGCGGAAGACGACAGACTTATGATCATCGAGGGCGGACGGGAACCGTCCACCGGTTTCGCGCACCTGGTATCGAACACCGACATCGCGAAGGAGCTCAAGGTGCCGCTGGTGGTCGTGGCCACGGAGTCCCGCCAATCCCTGGATATGATCATCGTCACCAAGAACCTGTGCGATCAGAAGGGACTGAAGATGCTTGGCGTCATATTCAACAAGGCATCCGACGTCCCGCGGAAGTTTCTGGAAAGCCGCGGGATAAAGGTGTTGGGCGAGATACCTCCGATACCTGAACTGACGACGTTCAGGATACCTGAGATGCTGGATAAGATGCATGCCAAGGTCATCGCCGGCATCGGAGGTCTCGACCGCGTTGTGGAGACGGTGCTGCTCGGAACGATGACCATACAATCGGCATCGGAGCAGATGCGCCGCACCAAGCGCAAGGCGCTGGTGACCGGCGGTGACAGGACCGACCTGCTGATCGCAGCATTGTCCACAGACACGTCATGCATAATCGTCACCGGGGGCATCAGACCGTCGAACACCGTCCTGTCAAGGGCCGAGGAGCTTGATGTGCCCGTGATCATGACCAGCGAACAGACGCTGCGCGTCGCCGAGATATTGGAGAACATGATAGGTCGCATAGACCCAAGGGATGAGGATAAGATCAAGGCTATCAAGGACGGAGTGCGTTCGGGTGTCGACCTGGACGCGATCCTGAAAAGATAGTTCACACGCGAGGAGCGATGCTCGCTCTCAGTTTCTTTATGACCGTATCCGGATCATCGGCCGTCATCAAGGAACTTCTTATGCACACGCCGACGCATCCTGCGGCGATGACCGCGGGCGCCGTGACCGCATCCATGCCGCCGATGGCGAGGACGGGTATGCTGACGCTCTCGCAAACTGCCCTCAGATCATCGATCCCCTTACCGCCGAGGTCCGGTTTGCATGAGGTCTCGAACACGTTCCCGTATATCAGGTGGGTCGCGCCCGCCCTCTCCGCGACGAGCGCCTCCTCTATGGAGTGGACGGACACCCATATCTCTTCGAAGTCCGATAGTGAACTGCCGAGCAATGCGAACGGTAACTGTATGCGGCCGCACCCGAGCGCGACCGCCGTTCCCGTGAACGAATTGATGCAGAATTTTACGCCGAAGCGGTCGCATATGTCCTTGCATTCCGCGGCCAGCCGTTCGTACTCGCGTTCGGACAGGTCCTTCTCCCTCAATATCATCATATCCGGGCGTGCCGCCGCTATCCTCCTTATCTGGTCAGTGAGAACTGGGGGCGCGGATATCCTCCTGTCCGTGACCGCTACGACCATCATGGCGTCACACCCTCACATAATCGTTGAAGACCGGCTGAAGGCCTCTTTCCGTCAGCGCCTTCCTTATCTCCGATACGCTCCTTGTGTCCGATATGTCGAACTGTTCGTCGCCCTTCTTCTCCTCGGCGTGTCCGCCTATCCCGACCATGACGCCAGCGGATATCTTCGTGGCGCTGAGGCCGACGACGTTGTCCCGGAATGATGAACTCTCTCGGGAGGATATCGTCTGTCCGGAGAACGGCATGAATATCCTGTACGCCAGCGCCACCTGCAGCAGGTGTCTCTCAGACACCGTTTCAGCGGAGTACGTCCCGTTGATGAACGGTCTCAACCTCGGCAGCGAGAACGATATCTCGCCGTGAGGATATTTCCTCTGAAGTAAATACGCATGTATGCCGCACGCCATGGCGTCCCTTCTGAAATCACCAAGACCCAGCAGTGCTCCGAACGCGACCCCGCGCATCCCTCCCATTAACGCTCTCTCCTGTGAATCGAACCTGTACCGGAACACCTTCTTCGGACCGAACGGATGCAGTTCCGCATACCTCACGGGATCGTACGTCTCCTGAAATATCGTCACATAATCAGCGCCGCAGTCCCGCAGGTGCCTGTACTCGTGGACATTCAACGGATACACCTCCACGCCCACGTTCCTGAAGTGTTTCGCCGCCGTTCTGACGCAGTCGCCTATGAATTCCGGGCCGGACGCCGTTCTGGACTCGCCGGTCAATATCAATATCTCAGCGAGACCGGATCTCGCTATGTTCAACATCTCCGAATCCACCTCTTCCGGGGACAGTTTCGCTCTGCGTATCACGTTGTCCCTGCCGAATCCGCAGTACACACATCCGTTCTCGCAGTGGTTGGACGTGTACAGCGGCGTGAATATATTAACGGAATTACCAAAATAGCGTTGCGTCTCCTCCCTTGCACGGTGTGCCATATCCTCCAGATGGTCCTCGGCCGCCGGCGAGAGCAGTGCCGCCAGGTCGTCGATGTCCAGACGATCCCTGACTATTGCGTTCCTCACGTCCCTTCCGGTGAATGAGTTCAGGTCCGTTCCGAACGCTTTTGACAGCGTCCTTTCCATTATGTCGGACCGTATCGGTTCCATGCCCTCTTCGTAATCGGCATCGGCGATCATTTGATGTCCTCTAGGAATCCCGTCAGCGGACTGGACGCCTCCCCTCCTTTATTGAGGACCCTGCCCAGTTTGGACAGGTACGCCATGCGCCCCGCCTCTATCGCCAGTTTGAACGCCTTCGCCATCATCGGAACGTTTCCCGCGGTGGCTATCGCCGTGTTCGCCATCACCGCCGCGCACCCCATCTCCATTGCCTCGCACGCTTGCGACGGTCTTCCGATGCCGGCATCCACTATCACCGGAAGGTCCAGTTCATCTATCAGTATCCTGATGAAATCTCTGGTCAGCAGTCCCTTGTTGCTGCCGATCGGCGAGCCCAGGGGCATTATCGCCGCCGCCCCCGCGTCCGCCATTGACCTCGCCGCGGACAGGTCGGGCATCATGTAGGGCATTACGATGAATCCGTCATCGGCAAGCGCCCTCGTCGCCTTGATGGTCTCGCAGTTATCCGGTAAAAGGTACCGTGAATCCCTGATTATCTCTATCTTGATCATGTCGCCGCATCCGAGTTCGCGGGCGAGCATCGCTATCCGTACGGCCTCCTCGGCGTTCCTCGCCCCGGATGTGTTCGGAAGTATCGTCAGCCCCTTCGGGATGTGATCCAATATATTCTCCTCACCGCCAGCGTTCGCCCTCCGCACGGCGAACGTCGCTATCTCCGCACCGCCGTTCTCCATTACCGTCCTGGTTATGTCCAGAGAGAACTTCCCGGAACCCAGTATGAATCTCGAACGGAATTTTCTGTTGCCAATGATAAGTTCGTCGGCCATGCTCACATCTCTCCTTTCATCAGTATCGTTATCACAGCGTTCGCCATGTGACCGGCGCAGATGCTCACCCTCGGTGACATCAGACCGCCGATGACATCCTCCATATCTATGCCGTCGCCGCAGATATAGTGATCATCGAATAGTTTTTTCGTCGTTATCTCGTTTGACCTTCCGAACCCCGCCATGCCGGAACCGGAGACCACCCTCACGTCAGGGCATTCCTCGAAGAGGACGTTCATGAGCGTCGCCTTCTCGGATGGGATGTCGAACGCCTCGCATACGATGTCGCACCGCCCGAATATCGACTTGATGTTCGTCCTGTCGAGACGGACATGATGCTTCTCTATGAGCAGGTACGGATTTATCTTCTTAAGCAGCTCCTCGGTCGCGTCGGTCTTCGCCGTGCCTATCTGGTCCAGATAATAGTTCTGCCTGTTGATGTTGCTCATATCCACTGTATCAAGGTCCGCTATCACCATATCGGTCACCCCTGCCCTGGCAAGCATCATCGCTACGTTCGACCCCAGACCTCCGAGGCCGGCGATGCCTATCCTCGCCCTGCCTATGGTGTCACGGACCAGCGGCGTATGCCGGGCACCCAGGACGGCATACAGCTCGTCCCTGCTCGGAACTGTCATCACCCGCCTCCGACGAACCCTACTATCTCCACGGAATCGTCCTCTTTCAGAACGGTGTCGGCATACTCTGACCTTGGAACGATCTTCCCGTTGAGCTCGACCGCCACACGGTCCTCTCTGAAGCCGCCGTTCATGATAAGTTCCTTAACGGTCATGGGCGACGGAGCTTCCAGTACGATCCCGTTGACCCTCATGCCTATTGCCATGAACATTCTCCGATATTAGTTTTGCTTCCTTTCACGTCCGCTCTCCCTGGAGCGCTCTGTCATGGCGAGCAGAACCTTCCTCTCTTCTTTCGTCACGTCGCGGTACTCGCCCTCCTTCAGACCGCCCAACTCTATGTTAAGTATGCGTATCCTTTTTAGGGACACCACCTCATAGTTCAGATGTTCGCACATCCTTCTGATCTGACGGTTCATGCCCTGCGTCAGCACTATCCTGAATTTCCTGCCGCCGATCCTCTCGACGATGCACTCACGTGTCATCGTACCGAGGATGGGGACGCCTGCCCTCATCTTGTCTACGAACGTTTTCGTCACCGGCCTGTGGACCGTGACCATGTATTCTTTCTCGTGACCGTACCGGGACCTCATCATCCTGTTCACCAGGTCCCCGCTGTTCGTCATCAGTATCAGTCCTTCGGAATCCTTGTCGAGACGGCCTATCGGATATATGCGCTCCGGATATCCGATGAAGTCCACTATGTTGTTCTTCTCCCCGCTCTCGGTGGTGCACACTATCCCTCTAGGTTTATTGACCGCTATCAGCACCGTCCCGCCGGCGTCGTTCAGCCTCTGTCCGTCCACGCATATAATCTGGTCACGGGACACCGTCATGCCCGTGACCGCTGTGATACCATCCACCGTCACGCGTCCGTCATCCACGGCGCGGTCCGCCTCACGTCTGGAGCAGAACCCTGAATCACTCAGGAATTTATTTATCCGCACCTTTTCGGAATTCACGCACAACGGACGGAATCGTTACGTTATGAATGTTGTGATTGACCATCATCTTTAAGAATCGTGCGTATATTGGTTGTGCAGGTAATGACATGGTGGATGAGGCAGCCATAAAGAGGGCTCAGGAGCACTTCGGAGAGCTTCTGAAGAAGCAGATGGAAAGAATCGGCAGAATGAAGGCATCAAAAGATGAGACGGACCTTTCCAAGATAGATAAGATCATAATAGGTGTGTGCGGCGGTGACGGCATAGGTCCGTATATCTGTAATTCTGCGAGGATCGTCATGGAACATCTTCTCGCGGACAGGATAAAGAGCGGCAACATCGAGGTAAGGACTATCGACGGCCTTACCATTGAGAGACGTGTCGAAGTGATGAAGGCCATCCCGGACGACACGCTCGAAGAACTGAGGAAATGTCATCTCATACTGAAGGGGCCGACGACGACACCCAAGAAGGGCGACCCCTGGCCGAACATCGAGAGCGCTAACGTCGCGATGAGAAAGGAGCTCGATCTGTTCGCCAACGTCCGGCCGGTTAAGGTCCCCGAACTGGGAGTGGACTGGGTGTTCTTCAGGGAGAACACCGAGGGCAGCTACGCCCTCGGAAGCGACGGCATCGATGTCAGCGACGAGTTGGCGATCGACTTCTGCGTCGCCACATCCATAGGCACTGAGAGGATCATACGCGCCGGTTTCGAGCACGCCAAGAAATCCGGGATAAATTACGTGTCCCTGGTCACCAAGGCGAACGTCGTGAAGACAACGGACGGAAAGTTCCTATCTACCGCCGAGGCGGTCGCCAAGGACTACCCTGGCATAAAGTGGGACGACTGGTTCATCGACATAATGACGGCGAAGCTCATAGACCCTTACAGAAGGAGCGACTTCAAGGTGATGGTACTGCCCAACCTCTACGGCGACATACTGACGGATGAGGCGGCACAGATACAGGGCGGCGTAGGTACCGCCGGATCCGCTAACATCGGTTCGAAGTATTCGATGTTCGAGGCGATACACGGCTCCGCACCGAGAATGGTGGACGAGGGCCGTGCACAGTACGCCGACCCGTCCAGCATGATAAAGGCGGTCGCGATGATGCTCAACCACATGGGCGAGGTCGAGAAGGCCGCGAAGCTTGAGATGGCATTGGACATCTGCTGCCAGTTCGAGAAGAAGAAAACCATGACCGGAAGGTCCAACGGCGCCACCGGCGATGAGTTCGCACAGTACGTCATGGATACGATGGCCAGGTCTGACATCAAAGCTGTGTGGCAATCCTATGTGGACGCCGCGATAGCCAAAGCAAAAACAAAATGATGCTCCGGCATCATAATTCCTTTATCTTTTTCATCGACTCCACTGCCTGATCCCATGTGTCACATTCCAGGACGCTGGAGTCGAACATCGGTGCCGTGACCACCTTGTAGTCCGTGGCGTTGCTGAACTTTATCAGAAGTATGCGATATCCTTTCTCGGCGAACTCCTTTTTCTTCGGGTTCGAGACCACCGATGCACCGTAATCGTTGGAGAAATGGAATATCTTGTGGAAGCGGTCTCCGTCCATACATCCGCACACACAATCCGCGTTAAGATCGACGATATACTCTTCGAATTCCATTTTTTTCACTTCCGCATCCGGATAATCTCCGCTATCAGAGGGGAAGCTTTCCTTCGTATATTTAAGCTATCCCATTACGGCCAATAAGAATGTGACAACTGTTAAATATTGAACGAATGGATGCCGAACGCCGCCTTAATATCAATCCAGTATATTTTTGGGTACCATTCGCCAGCTCTACACCGCCTTTCATTTTTATTTACTGCCGTTAAAAAGCCTGTTTAAAAATAAAAAAGGTGGATTCATCATCCAACCATCTAATGAATTAAATACGAATCCGTTAATCCTTCCCTTCAGATATCTCACCATTATAGGTGTGTATCGATTTCCCGCATTAAGGAGGAAACAAATTGTCGAAAGAAGCAATACTCAACAAACTGAGCGATGCTGTCGTTAACGGTAAACCGGAGCTGGCGAAAGAGGGCGCTAAAGAGGCCCTCGACGCAAAATTGAACGCTCTTGATGCAATTAACAACGGACTCGTTAAGGGAATGTCGATCGTAGGTGACAAATATGCAGCTCGCCAGGTATACCTGCCTCAGGTCCTGATGTCGGCGCACACGATGTACGCTGGACTGGACCTTCTCCTGCCGGCCATCCCGAAGAGCGAGATGGCATCGATGAAGAAGTGCATCACGGCCGTCGTCGAGGGGGACGTGCACGACATCGGTAAGAACATCGTCAAGACGATGCTGACTGCCGGCGGTTTCGATGTCAACGACCTCGGAAAGGATGTACCTACACAGACGATCGTCGACACGGCGAAGAACAACAAGATCGATGTGCTCGCACTGAGCACGCTCATGACGCCCACCATGGACGGCATGAAGGCGGCTGTTGACGGACTCGTTGAGAACGGATACAGAAAGAGTGTAAAAGTATGTATAGGCGGCGCACCGACCTCCCCCGCGTTCGCGAAGGAGATAGGTGCCGACCACAGGGACGCGAACGCACAGGACTGCGTCGCATGGCTTAAAGAGGTGTTTTGAACATGGCAGAGATGTCTCATATTGAGAGAGTTATGGCCGGGCTTACGAACCAGAAAGGCGACAGGCTTTCAACGTACCCGATTGCATGCGGTGTGAACAGGAAACTCGTCAACGGTGGCGTCTCGTACCAGGACTGGGCGCACAATGCGAAGCTCTTCGCTCAGGCGTTCATAGAGGGACAGAAAGCGTTCGACTTCGACTTTGCCATCGGCCTGATGGACCTTTCCGTCATGGCAGGCGACCTCGGTGCGGGCGTCAGATTCGACAAGGAGAACACTCCGTTCGTCGACAAGTACCTCATCAACAACACTGAGGACTACGAGAAATTCGTCGTCCCGGACATCACGAAAGGAAGGTCGGCCGTCATACTCGAGGGAACGAAGCTCTTCTGCGATGTCCTCAAAACCGAGGTCATCACCGCAGGATTCCTTGAGGGTCCGCTGCTCGCGCTCTCCCAGAGCGCAGGCGCAGAGAGGCTGTTCATGGATATGTTCACCAACCCGTCCGCCGTCCACAAGGCATTGGCGACGATGACCGAGTACGATGTCGAAATGGTAAAGGGATTCGCCAAGACCGGCTGCGCCGGACTTTGCTGGGATTACCTCTGGGGTAACTACTCGTGCCTCGGTGACGCAGAGTACGATGAGTTCGAGGGCTGCAAGAAGTACGCCGGCGACCTCAACGCGCTCACCGCGAAAGAGGGAATGGCCGTAGCCATACACAACTGCGCCGACCTGCCGCACCTGGACACCCAGATCACGAAGTTCGCGCCCGCCATATACTCGATGGCCTACTACCCGCTGATCCCCGGATCACCGTCGGCAGCCGAGACCATCGAGAAAGGATACTGCGACAACTGTCTCGTCGGTGGTCAGATCGACCCGCAGCTCTTCATAAGGGGCACCGTAGAGAAGATCACCCAGGTCACGAAGGACCTCTGTCAGGAGGTCAAGACGGCACTGTGCAAGAGGGGACTCGGCTCGAGATACATCATCGCGAGCGGATGCGAGGTTCCCCCGGATGTTCACACGAAACTGGAGAACATCAAGGCCGTTGTCGACACGACCAAGGCGTACGGAAAAGTGGACTGGTAAACAGAGTACTTAATCGCTTTCCCCAAACTTTTTAACTTATATTCTTTTACGGCAAATCAGTGAGGATAAGGTAGTATCATGAAGGTATCGCAGATCGCAGGGTTCTTGGGAAGCGGAAAAACGACCGCCGTCATGAAGATCGTCGACGAACTCATGAAGAGAGGTCACAGGATCGCCATCGTTGTTAATGACGTGGGCGAGATAAACGTCGATGCGAAATTCATAGAGTCCCACGGGCTGAAGGCAAAGGAGATCGCAGGAGGGTGCATATGCTGTCAGATAGCCGGCACGTTCTCTGAAACGCTGGCTAAGCTGCATGACACGTACGATCCGGAGATCGTCATCGTGGAGCCGTCGGGTGTCGCGATACCGTGGGGACTGAAGAGGGCGGCCGAATATTCGGAGGCCAAGGCGGACATGGTGATAGAGCATGCACCT
>WQZJ01000013.1 GCA_009780795.1 Methanomassiliicoccaceae archaeon | reverse complement strand
ATCAGTTCTTCTAATATCTACGTGGCTTTGCGTTGTTTTGACATCTCAAAAAGCCCTAAAGGTGCCGTTTCAGATGAGATTGATCATTTCAAAAATTGGCAAAGTGATGATTTCCCATTAGCCACCAAGTGAGGAAAGTTATTAGTCATGGAGGCGATACGGAAAAATATGAGGAAGAAGGGCAGGTTCAGAGGCGCCAGGCATGCGCCGAAACGCCTGGAGGGAGAGTTCATGGCCGTGTGCAAGGCCCTTTCCGAGGATCCGGGTATACTGCGTCCGAAATGCGCCGGCAGCTGCCGGAAATGTCATTTCGAAAAGACGTTCTCCGAGATCGCCCGCCTCGACAAGTTCAAAGGGAACGCGGAGGCACTCAACAAGATCGCCCGGAGCGGTGGTGACGATATAGTGAAGGCATACGCCGGCACCATATCCATATACGCACTGGGTACCGTTCCCGTGATGGCATCGGCGAAGCTCGCAGGCGAAGATGTTCCGTTCATTATGAGAGGGAGCGTCGGTAACGACAAACTGATCGGAATACAGTATCACGACGACCCGAAGAAGAGGCTGTTGCTCTACAACAGCCTCGCGAAGAAGAAGAAACTGCATATGTACTCGCTGGACGACGAACTTGTCTGCTCTGACAGGGCCAACATGCCCATGGATTATCTTCTCGATCTGTTCTACGAGACGCCTTACGACTTCGGCGACGATTCCGTCGATTGCGGACATGTTTCCGACGGTGTTCTCGTGATACATGTGAGATCGCTCAAGCAGAGCGTCCGCATATGCAGCGACTGCGCCAAGGATGTCTCCACACTTCAATACATAATCTCAAGGATGATCGCCACGGACCCGCTGGACGACATGGAGGTCTCCGTTGAGCACAAATATCATGCGTCCAAGGAAGGGGACGCCGATAAGATAACCGGGGATGTACTGAAACAGTACGCCGCCGGAAGGGTGACGGACCACGGGGTCGTCGACCTCATCCTGAGAGGCAAACGGAAGGATTTGACGAACAGTGGCGTATCCGCATACATGATAGACAAGAGACATTACGGCTCCGATCTCGACGCGTTCATCTCCGACCTGAGAGGAACGAACAAGGAGAAGGAGGTCCTCAAGGCGTATCTGACGAAGAACAGCAAGGCCGTGATACTCAAGAGTGACAGGATGAGCGAGGCGCTGTTCACATTGTGGGGGGATGCGAGGAACATCTTGATCATCGCGTCATCCGAGGAGGTCGTCGACAAGATGGGCGACCTCTCAAAACTTCTGCCGGCGCAGGCGATAGAGGATGCGGTGCTTGGACAACTGTCCCTTTCCGTATCCGCGAAACTGCCGGAACTGAAGGGACTCGGGCCTATCGGAAAACTTGCCGATAAGTTCGCGAGGTCCGTGAAGGCGGGCGGCGCCGCGATGTTGAGAAAGGACATAGAGAACGCATCGATGAAGGAGAGCCGCTCAAAGTCACTGGCAAGGGCGTTCATACTGTCCGCCGGGATCGATCATAACTTCTCGTGGAAATGGAACAGCGAGGAGGAGGATCTTGCGTTGTTCCTGCGGCCGTTCGTCGATCAGCTCATAGGTGCCGAAGGCAAGGCATACATGGACGCAATGGAACTTCTGCTCACCGCATCCGGGTCCGGGGAACGGTTGTGACCCGCGTAAACCGCATTCCATGAGATATGTGGGTCCCCGATTCATGTCGAAAATGCAGTGAAATCATCAATTATTCGTGTCGAAAATGTAGTCCATCAAAATTTTGATGGACATGACATGATGTGGGCTCATGGAAATGAATATTTGTAAGGACAACTGAGTGAGATGCCAGCAAATCTTCAACGTTCTAAATATTTGGTCAATGATCTAGCCGAAATGTTTTGATGTACATAAGCAGTCCTTAACAGTGTGTTTAGCAAAATATATATTATTGTTGTTAAATACACCTTTATGAAGCAGTCATTTATGACAAAATATACTTAAAAATGCGGAGGTGACCGAAATGAGATATGCGACGGTGCTGAACGAGATGGAAGAGGATACGTTCAGTAGACAAGACCTCCTGGGCGCATTACTAAGGAAATATCCTGATTATAATGCCGGTTCTTTCAACCGACACCTCTCAAAAATGATTTCCCGCGGCATACTGGAGAGCGTCGGAGAGAACATGTACATCACGGTCTCGCTGGGTACCGCGAGAGACGTATACGTGTACGACGAACCAAGTACGGAACTATCGGACGTGGAGTCGTTCCTGAACACAGAGTTCCCGCTCGCTGATATCTTGGTATGGGAGACAGGTCAGCTTAATGAGTTCCTTGACCATCTGACGGCACAAAGCATGGTGATAGTCATGGTCGAAAGAATGCTCATGGACGCCGTCTTTGAACGTATGAAGGAGAGGTTTACGTCGGTGCTTTTCGCACCAGGGCCGTCTGATCTTCGAAGATATGGCGGCAACGGCACGATAGTGATAAACAGATTGAGTTCCCGTTATCCCAAAAATTCGAAACACAGGCACGGATATTCGATCGAAAAACTTGCCGTTGACCTATTCGCGGAAAGAACGATGGAGGCGTTCGTGAATGCCGATGATCGTCCCACGGCGCTGGAGGTCGCATTCAGAAGATATAGGGTCAATGAAACCAAACTTTTTAACTATGCCAGAACGAGGCGTGTCGATGCCGAGATACGTGAGGCGATCGGGAGAGCGAACATAAAACTTCACAGAGGTAAAGGAGACACGCATAATGCTAAAACGAAGTAATTTTACGCTGGAAAATATCAAAAGGCTACAAGCCGAGAGAAAACGCGATCCGTCACTTATCGAGCGAACTATATACGCTTTCGGTCTATTGGAAGCATTGTCAAGGGTCGGACTTGATTTCGTATTCAAAGGAGGCACCTGTCTTATGCTACTATTGGACAGGCTGAAACGACTTTCAACGGATATAGACATCATCGTGAAACCAGGTACGGACATAGACTTGTTCATTGAGAAAGCGGCCGAGATATTCCCCTTTGTGAGCCGTGAGGAACAGACACGGCGGGCGATGCGGAACATAGACAAAAGGCATTTCAAATTCTTCTACATGTCTCCGGTTAGCGGAGGAGAGCTACATATCATACTTGATGTCGTGTTTGAGGAGAATGTTTATTCGTCCACTGCAAAGAAAGAGATAGTCAACAGTCTTCTCGACGCTGAACCTCCTTTGACCTATGTGACCGTACCCACTGTAAATTCTATTCTAGGCGATAAATTGACGGCTTTTGCGCCTCACACCATCGGCATACCTTTCGGCATAGGTAAGGAAATGGAGATCATAAAACAACTTTACGACATAGCTACACTAATGGACCATATGGACGACCTTTCAGAGGTCAAGCATACTTACGAACGTTTCGCGGAAGTGGAGATAGAATACCGCGGTCTTGAGAATGTTGGTTTACAAGAAACGCTCGTGGACGGATTCCGTGCGGCGATGACAATTATCGGCAGAGGCAAATTCTTCCACGAAGATTATAAATTCCTCTTAGATGGGGCGCATCGAATAAAGGGACATATCTTTGATGGCTACTCCCCTGTGATCGCGGAAGGACAGTCTTGCCGTGTGGCCTGTTTGATAGCGAACATCCTTGCGGACAAAAAAGAGTTCGTGCACATTACTGACGCTACCTCTTATTTAGATAAGGTCATAGTGAACCCTGTCTATGCGAAACTCAACTACATCAAAAAGACCAATCTGACGGATTTTGCTTATCTATATGAGGCGATAAAATTATTTGAAACGACGAATGTTTCCATTGATGGTGTTCTGCTTTGAATGCGCTGAGGAATCGCACCTATGTCAAAATATCCTGATGTCCGCGACATAATGCGACACGGACGGGGCGAACGACTTTACCTCCTTTATGCGCAGTATCTCATATCCGTCCAGACCGAACGCCTCTGACATCACCGAATCCATCCGTTCCCTGTATTCGTTCACGTAGAACGTGTCATGATAATGTATCATTCCGCCAGGTCTTATCATTTCCTTCGCCTTTGGCAGGAACGCCGACGTCTCCTGGACGTATCCCATGATTATCCTGTCCGCTCCTTTCACATCAAGGTCGCGGTTGTCACCCAATATCGGTATCACGTTCTCGAGTTCGTTCATGCGTATGTTCTCACAAAGATAGTGATATGATTCGGGGTTCTTCTCACAAGCGATCACCTTCCGCGGACCGGAGAACTTCGCTATCGGCAGCGTGAAGTATCCGATGCCCGCGAACATGTCCACCACCGTCTCGCCGTCCGCGTCCAGATGGCGCATCCTGTCCCTTTCGTCAATGTTGCCGGAGGCGAACATTATCTTCGTCACGTCGAATTTGTACCTTATGCCGTTCTCCAGCCTCACGGACTCCGCCCTCTCTCCGAAGATCATCTTCGTCGTCGGTTCTCTCATCTCTCCGATCACGCCTGCTATGTCGGCGCATACGGTGTTCACACGGAGTTCCTCTGCGTAAACCTTGCCTATCTCCTTCTCATACGGTTCAAAGATGTCGTCGGATCTTATTATCGCTATGTCCCCGACGAACTCCCACCGCATCGGCAGC
This sequence comes from Methanomassiliicoccaceae archaeon, assembly GCA_009780795.1. GTDB lineage: Archaea > Thermoplasmatota > Thermoplasmata > Methanomassiliicoccales > Methanomethylophilaceae > Methanomicula. The sequence goes on along the minus strand of WQZJ01000013.1, from coordinate 12,453 downwards.
TTTTCTTTAACGTTGTCGGGAAGATGAGCCAGTCTCTCCTTTATTCTGTTCTGTGGGCTTCTCGTTTCCCTTCCGAACGCCTCTCCGTCGATGACCTCCAATCCCATTTTGATAACATCCTTCTCGCGCTCAGGGAATATCGGCACATATCTTACGTCACCGTCCTTGCATATCTTGGCACCGGGATCGGCCATGCCGTTCGCGATTAGCGCGGGTATCGTCTCAGATGCGGCGTCATTGGCGACCTTTGCTAATCTTACCTTCTTTCCGTTCATCTTATCCCTCTTATGCCCGCTCTCAGCATGAGTGGCGCGAGGCGCAGCGCAGTGACGGGATCTCTCATCAATGGGAATAGGAGATCACTCGGATGGTCTATGTTCCCGTCGTTCAGCGTGTCCTTTATGTTCTCTCTGTCGATCGTCTCCGCTGCCCTGTTCAGTTCCCCGTCGCTCATGGACGTGTACATCCTCCTTAAGCGATACCCTCTCTTGAGCTCTTTGCCTACCGCGCGCTTCCATCTCTTCTCATACACGGAGAGCGCCTTCTCCGACATATCATTCTCATCGAACGCCTCGCGGACCGTCTTCGCCAGAGCGTATGACGAAGTGAACGCCGGCTGCAGCCCTCCGCCCGATACGGGTTTTACCTGACCGGCTGCATCCCCTATCAGAAGCAGACGTTCCGCACATGTCCTTCGCCTTCCGCCCAGAGGTATGATCCCGCTGTATTTTTTCACCACGTCGGCGTCATCCGCGCCGATCCTTCTCAGAAGGGTCTTTAGATATTCATGCGGCGGACCGTGCTCCCACGATGTGCACAGACCTACACGGGTCATATCGCTGAACGGTATCTCCCATGAGAAGAATCCCGGTGCCGCGGAACCCGTTCGTATGGTTATCATCTCATTGTCCTCGTGTCTGCGTGCTATGTCCACCTGTACGCCTCTCACGAACTCGACCGGTTGATTGTTCCCTATGGTCGCCGCGACCGCGGACCTGTGGCCGTCCGCGCCTATTATCACGGATGTTTCGATCTCACCTTTATTCGTCTCTATCCGTACCGAATCACCGGATATTTTGTGCGACAGATAACGCGTAGAATATGAGTGAACAGCGCCGGCATCTTCTGCCTTCCTGGCCATGAGCGTATCGAGTTCCTCACGATCGATCAGCACCGCCTTGCGGTCCTTGGACCGTATCGATATCGTCCTTCCGTTTGGAAATACAATGTTCGCACCATACAGTTCGCCCAAAATCGTCGGCCTTACGCCGGATAGTTTCAGGACCTCATCGGATATCAGTCCGGCGCATTGAACCGGCGCGCCGGGGGAGCTGTGCTCCTCTACCACCAGTACATCGTATTCGCCGGCCAGGAGCGACGCCGCCTTGTTACCGGCGGGGCCTCCTCCTATCACGACGATGTCATATGTCATTTCTTCGATTTCTCGTAGTCCGCCAGGAATGATCTTATGCCTTCGTCGGTCTTCGGGTGGGATACCATCTTCTTCAGTATGTCGTACGGTATCGTCGCTATGTCCGCACCCAGCAGCGCAGCCTCCAGGACGTGCATCGGATGTCTTATGCTGGCTGCGATTATCTCCGTACCAGTATCATAGTTCCTGAATGCGCCGACTATCTGTGCCAGCGCCTCGGATCCTGATTGTCCTATGTCATCAAGACGCCCTACGAACGGGGACACGAACCTCGCCCCGGCCTTTGACGCCAGCAGCGCCTGGTGCGGCGAGAATATCAGCGTCATGTTCACATCTATGCCCTCTGATGACAATACTTTCGTTGCCTTCAGGGCCTCGACGCACATCGGCAGTTTTACGTTGATATTATCATGTATCTTCGACAGTTCGCGCCCTTCCTTTATCATCTCGGGCGCGGTCATCGATATCGCCTCGGCAGATATCGGACCGTCGACTATCTCCGAGATCCTTTTGACGCATGTTTTGAGATCTGTCTTCTCTTTGGCTATGAGGCTCGGGTTGGTGGTAACGCCGTCGAGTATCCCCCAGCTGTTGATCTCCTCGATCATCTCTATGTTCGCCGTGTCTATGAATATCTTCATTTCCTTCCCTTCCTTTCGATGAGCCTCTCGGCCGCCGCGACCACATCGTCCGTGGTCAGACCGTATTTCTTCATAAGTTCGCTAGGATCGCCCGATTCGCCGAACGAGTCCTTTACGCCTACTCTCTCCATCGGCATAGGTCCGTTCTCCGACAGACATTCGGCCACCGCCGATCCCAGACCTCCTATGATGCTGTGTTCTTCCGCCGTTACCACACACTTCGTCTTGGAAACAGAGCGTAACACCGTCTCTGTGTCGAGCGGTTTTATCGTGGACATGTTGATGACCTCCGCGGATATGCCCGCTTCTTCAAGAATGTTCGCGGCCTCCATGCAGGACACGACCATCTGGCCCGTCCCTATCAATGTTATATCGTTACCCTCGTGGAGTACTGTTGCCTTTCCTATCGTGAACTTCACGCCCTCAGGCGTTATTATCGGAAAGTCAGCGCGTCCCATCCTCATGTAGCACGGTCCGTTGTACTCGGCGATCGCGATCGTCGCCTCGTACGTCTCGTTGGCATCCGCCGGAGACAGTACCGTCATGTTCGGGAGTGCCCTCATTATCGCGATGTCCTCCAGCGCCTGGTGTGACGCTCCGTCACCGCCGACGCTTATCCCGCAGTGTGTCGCCACCACCTTCACATTAAGTCTCGGATATGCGATCGCCTGCCGTATCTGCTCCCAGCAGCGACCTGTGGCGAATACCGCGAACGTCGACGCGAACACCGTCTTACCGGATGCGGCGAGGCCGGCGGCCACGCCCATCATGTTCTGTTCCGCTATCCCTATCTGAATGAATCTGTCCTTCGCGGCCGCAGCGAACTCGGATGTTCTCGTTGAATCCCCCAGATCCGCGTCCAGCACCACGATGTCCGGCCTTTCCGCAAGCTTTGCCAGCGCCTTGCCGTAATACTTGCGCTGAGCTGCCCTTACCATGATGATCTCTCCTTTATCTCTTTCAGCGCCCTGTCCCTCTCGTCGGGTTTGCACGAACGCCCGTGGAAGTCCGGGTTGTTCTCCATGAACGACACACCTTTCCCTTTCACGGTGTTCATTATCACAGCCGTCGGTGATGAGGACGTTCGCTCACATGCCTTGATTATCTGCTTCACGTTGTGGCCGTCTATCGTCATCGTCCTGAATCCGAACGCCTTGAGCTTCGCCTCCAACGGCTCTATCGACAATGTATCCTCGGTCTTGCCCATTATCTGCAGACGGTTGCGGTCCACGAATATCGTCAAATTGTTAAGTTTGTAATGAGAGGCGAGCATCATCGCCTCCCAGTTCTGGCCGCTCTGAAGCTCGCCGTCGCCCATCAGGCAGTACACCCTGGTGTCCTTCTTGTCAAGTTTCGCCGCAAGCGAAAGACCGCAGGCCATGCTCAGTCCCTGTCCAAGGGAGCCGGTTGACACCTCTATACCGGGAAGCTTTCCCCTGGCCGGATGTCCTTGTAATCTGGACCCGAGCTTTCTCAGCGTGAGAAGTTCCTCCACGGGGAAATAACCTGACTCGGCGAGCGCCGCATACAGCGCGGGCGCGACGTGCCCTTTGGACAACACGAACTTATCCCTCCCCGGCCATTCCGGGTCCTCCGGGTCGTGGCGCAGCACCTTGAAGTACAGCACCGAGAACAGCTCTGCGGCCGACAGGGAACCTCCCGGGTGGCCAGAGCCGGCTTCGAACGTCATCTCTATGACGTGCATCCGTATCTTGTCGGCCATTCTCTTGAGTTCTTTTGCGTCCAAACCGTTCGCCGTCCCCATGTGTACCATCTCAGTCATTCTCTATCCTGGGAGCAAGCAGATAGCCGACGGTGCCGTTACCGTCCGCGAAACTGAAGCTCAGTTTGACAGGATAGTCATTTCCCAGTGATATCCTGACGACGGTGTCGGAGGGTATCGCCTTCACGAGATTGGAGAAATAGTCCAGAGGGAACAGGCTCCTGACCTTTGACGATGCCGTTATGCCTGAGAGCTTCGTTTTGTCGAGCTTAAGGGACACCGAATCCGTGTCACCTTCGCAGAACAGTTCGAACGACTCCTCATCGGCGCTCAGCGCTATGTGGTCCGATACCGATTCCGCCGCCTTCATTCCTCTCTGCAGTTCCGACACCGCGACATCGACCGTCACCGGAAGCGACAACTGCGGCACCTTGGGGTCGCTCATGCCTGATGTGTCGACCAGGTTCATCCGCCTCGTGATGTTACCGACCTTCATTATCAGTCTTCCCTGCGTCTCGTCCTGCTCCATCGCAATTACGTCGCCGGAGCCGGCCAGTTTGAGCATCTCCTTCATCTTATCGAGGTCTACGCCCATCTCAGCATCGTCTGCCGAGAACGATTCGAACGCACCCTTGGATATCGTAAGGTCCACCATCGCCACATGCGCCGGATCGACCGCTTTGAGGTTCACCCCGTCCCCGCTTATGCTGAACTTGGCCTCGTCCACCAATGTTGAAATAACGTTGACGAGACCTTTGAGGGTATCAGATTTTATCTCCGCTTTGAACATTTTCTCTCCTCCTCGCTGATTGTCCTGAAAGATATTAGTACTCTCTCCAAGAGTGGTTGCATTTACAGCATCGGTATATTCTCGTCTCGGGTTCATCCGCAGCGCGTGTTTGCCTCAGGACGAAGTATGCCTCTCTGTTACCGCATTCTGAACAGAGTATCTTCGTCTTCGGCAGCGTTGCGGACGTTTCCGATATTATCATCGTCTCCTTGACGTTGGAGTCAGTGGTGAAATGCTGCGTCTTGTCGACAGACCTCGTCTCGCCGCATTTATTACACACATACTGCCCGTCTTTGGGGAACATCATCGATCCGCACGAACAGAACAAATTGATCAGCCTCTCAACCTGCACCTTGTTCTATGTATAAAAACTAGCAGGCATGTGCGCTGGCGCCTGCGCTTTACCTTTCCTAGAGAAGACGGACGGTGTATGTGGTGCGCGGAACGTGCCCGCGTGCATGTGAGATGTCACAAAAACCTGTCCGCCGCCGGCGGACCGGGGTGCGGTCATGCGCCTATGGCCGTACTCAAACGTATTCCAGGTCCTCTTTGGAGTTGCCGTGCCTGACCCTCTCCCTCTCGGGATCGTTCTTCTCCGCCCTGTGTATAAGACCTGCGAACGGGCTCTCACGCTGCTCCGCCTCCTGTGCGGCAGGTGTCGCGTCCGCCGCCGGCAGCGCGACCGGTTCCTCTCTCGCGGCCGGTTTTCTCACAAGTGTCTTGTGAACGGTCACTATCTTCTGCTCGGGGACCTTCGACCGCTGTATCGACAGCCGGTCGTCGAAATTCTCGAATCCGAGCTTCTTCCCTTGAACATATGCCGCCAGCGACCTGGGCATGAACGTCCTTCCCGTGTCCTTCGGGGCGCCGCGGGCGACCTCTTTTGCATGTTGATCAGCTATCACACCGCCGATGAGACCGAACACCACCGTTATGATGTAGATGTTCACCTTCATCGACGTGGTGCCACCGAAGAACGCGAAGAACGCCTGCATGTACCATAATATCCCTGCCAGCAGCCATCCGAGGAGCGGGAAGTCCATGCCTATCGCCTCTACCAGCTCCCTCGGTTCGGAGTTCAGGAAGTTCAGACCGCCTATTATCCCGGAGCTTATGATCGTCATCAGTCCTATCAGCACCAGTACTGATGCCAGAGTTGCCACCATACCTCTTGCGGGAGTGCCTGCCTTACGGCCGCCGACGTAACCGGCGAGTGCCTGGCCCACGATCGGGATCCACCAGAGGAGCATCGATATGAGCAGCGTGTAGCGTATCGCTGAGAATATGTTGCTGATCACGCATTCCTTCTTATCCTTGGTGCAGACCTCCACCTTCCTCTTGCCGAGGAACGACAGGAAGCCTGCGCCGTCCTCTGTATTCTTACCCACGCGCATCCCTTGTTTGTCAGACAGACGGCTGACAGGTTCGCATTGAGGTACCGTGTATATAACGATTTCTTGAAAAACCGGGTGTTCTGTGAATTTTGCGGACGATCCCGTCGAAACATAAATTAAATATACTCGCCGGCGATTGGCACGATATAGAGGTGCGCGCATAGCGCGGACGACCGTCTGCGCCCGAGGCACCGTATACCTGTCCAAAGAGGTCACCAGACCTCTTTTCACAAAGTCCTTCAATGAAGGCGCGACATAAAACAAATAGGTGATAATCAATGGAAATGAAATTCAGGTTCCTGGGCGGAGCGGACGCCATAGGCCGCATGGGAATGACCGTCGAAGGTAATGGGATAACGTCGTTATTCGAGTACGGCATGAGTCCCACGAAGCCTCCGGAGTATCCGCTGGAATGCCCGCGTACGGACCACGTCTTCTTGACGCACTGTCATCTGGATCATTGTGGGATGGTCCCAAGGGTCTGCGGCCGTGACAACTGCGAACTGTTCACGACGCCGCTGACCGCAGAGGTCAGCGAGATAATGATGAACGACAGCCTCAAGATAGCGAAGGCGGAGAATTACCCGCTGCCGTACACTAAAGGCGACATAGACAGGACGATGAGGAACGTCGTCCCGCTGACGTTCGGCGATACGATCGAGCTGGACGGCATCGACATCACGCTGCACTCGGCCGGCCACGTGCCCGGCGCGGCGATGTTCGAACTCGCCGGCGACAGCACCACACTTTACTCCGGGGACATCCATACCATAGCCACCAGGCTCGTCGGGCCCGCACGGGCCGTTGACTGTGAGAATCTGTTCGTCGAAGGTACGTACGGAGGTCGTCTTCACACTCCTAGGAAGGACGCAGAGCGTGCATTCCTGAACAAGGTGGCGGAGGTCACCGACAGAGGAGGACGCGTATTGGTCCCGTGCTTCGCGACCGGAAGGACGCAAGAAGTAATGTTGCTTCTCAGGAACTCCGGATACGACATGTGGGTGGACGGCATGGGACGTTCGGTCACGAGGTCGTATATGAACTATCCCGAGTACCTTCTGGACTACAAGAAGTTCAAGGCTGCGAAGAGGGTGTTCCAGGAAGTGAAGACGCCCACCATGAGGTCGCAGTCGGTAAGGGGCGAGGTCATCGTCACGACGGGCGGTATGATGGACGGCGGTCCGGTGCTCGGTTATTTGAGGGAGTTGGGCAACAACCCGAAGAACGCCGTCCTGATAGTCGGATACCAAGCGGAGGGCACCAACGGAAGGATGCTTCTGGAGAACGGGTGCGTGATGATGGACGGCATTCCGATGAAGATAGAGTGCGAAGTTCACAAATACGATTTCTCGGCGCACGCCGATCATGACCAGATACTGAACTTCGTTCGCGAGTGCGATCCGAAGAATGTCATCATAATGCACTCGGAGACGCGTGAGTTCTTCGAGAACGACCTGAAGGGCGACTATAACGTCATACTTCCGAAGCTCGGCGAGGCGTTCACACTGGACGTATGACCATGGAACACTTGGAACGGTTTCTGGAGGAGGACATCGGCTACGGTGACGTGACGACCGACCTCTTGGTACCGGATATCGACGGCACCGCATCGATAATGTGCGAGAACGATGCTGTAATAGCTGGGCTAGAGGAAGCGATGACAATATTCGAGCAGTGTGACGTCTCCTGCGAACCTCACGTCAGCGACGGCGACCGTGTCAACGCGGGGACAAAGGTCATGAGCCTCTCCGGGCCGCTTCGGAACATAATAACGCTGGAGAGGACCGCGCTGAACCTCATGATGAGAATGAGCGGCATCGCGACGGCGACGAATGATATCCTAGGGGAATGCAGAAAGGTCAACAGGAACATCAGGATAGCCGGCACAAGGAAGACCACTCCCGGCTTCAGGATGTTCGAGAAGAAATCGATATTATTGGGCGGAGGGGACCCTCACAGGTACGGTCTGGGCGATATGATATTGGTAAAGGACAATCATATCAGGGCGGCCGGTGGGATGAAGAACGTGGTCGAACTTCTGAAGGGCGCGCCGTTCACAAAGAAGATAGAGATCGAGGTCGAGAACGTCGGCGACGCTGTGATAGCGGCGCCGGCGGCGGATGTGATCATGATCGATAATGCCGGACCGGCGAAGGCCGAGGAGATCGCGGACGCCGTTCGAAAGATCGGGGACGTCCTGATAGAAGTGTCGGGGAACATAACGCCGGAGAATGCCGCGGGATACGCTGGATTCGCAGACATAATCTCGATGGGGTCGCTTACCCATTCCGTCCGTTCCGTGCATTTCTCGCTGAACGTGGATTGATCACTTCGTCCGGTGGTAGCGGTGCGTGTCCGCCTGCCATCCCATGCCCGACGCGACCAATTCCGTTATGTGGAGTGTGGTCTGCCTGCCGACCATGTCGAACTGCAGGAAACAGAACGGACATGACGTCACGACCGCGAATGCTCCCGCATTTTTCGCGGAAGATATGGATTCGTGCATCACGCTCTTTTCAAGTTCTGGATCCACACCAGCGAGTCCGCCGCCGCAGCAGAGGTTTTCCCTGAGTTGTATCGGGTTTCCTCCCGCTGCTCTCACTATATCGGACATCATGTCTGACGCTGACAGACCTTTCATCTTACATGCGGCCTCGCAATGACATCCCGGGAACACAGCGAGACCGAAATCTATCTCGGCGACCATGTTCTTCTTTATCTCATCGAGCCTGCTGTGCAGGAACTCGAGGATACCGACCACTTCCGTAACGTTGATGTCACGGCCGATCTCTTTCATCACGTCCCTCACGGAATCCCGTCCCTTATCGGTGGACAGTTCCGCACCGGCCTCCGACAGTGACATGCTGCAGCCGTCACATATGGTCAGTATCTTCCTTTCTGACGCAATGGAATGTAACCTTGCGCCCACCGCCCTCCATGTGTCGGGACCGAGTGACCTGAGGCCGACCGGTTCCATGCAGCATGTGAACCCTTCCATGTCGTCGACGTTCACGTTAAGTTTTTCGAATATGAATCTTGCCGCCGCCTCCAGGAACGGAAGTCTCGACTGGACCAGGCAGCCCGGGTAAAGGACGAACTCATTCATGGAGGAACCCCGTCCTTGACATTATTATCCTCAGTTCGTTTATCGCTGCGGCATCCTCTTTTATGTCGTTCAATCCTAATTCCTCTCTCTTCTGTCTGACCTTGTCGTTCACCGGGAACGTGCGGCCGCATTCCGTCAGCGTGTCGGATGCCATCTTGAATCTCTTGGGCGGCTCACCGGACGATACGGAATCGTATCTCATGGCGCGTATGGCACCGGTAACGTCCAACCCCTCCGGGCACGCCATGGTGCAACGATGGCACATGAGGCACTTCCACACAGCGGATCGCAATTCGGGCATGTCCGACGACGGATCGGCGGTAAGCATCGAGAACAGGACCGACTCCGGGTATATGCCGCCGTTGCGGCCGCTCGGACATACGGAATCGCATATGCCGCACCTTACGCACGAACGAAGCGAATACTCAGAAACGATGTCCCCTACGGTCCTGACCATGCCGGTATTAACAACGTCCGATTTATGAATCTTCGCATATGGGTGCACATCAGGAACAAAGGATTAATCCTTCCGATGCGTTCCGGGACCCATGAGGATAGAGGATTACGAGTGCCAGTTCTGCGGAAGGACCGCGGTCAACTTTGTTTTCGCTGCGTTCGTCTGCGACTCTGAGGAATGTATAGAGAATGCAAGAAAGGAAAGGGGCGGCCCCGGAGGGCACATGAAGAGGAAGGCCCAAGGCATTCCAATATTGCCGGATGACATCAGTGACGGAACACGCGGCAACCGGTGAACACCATCGCCATCCCGTGCTCGTCGGCGGCGTCGATCGCTTCCTGGTCCCTTATGGACCCGCCCGGCTGTATAATTGCCGTCACACCTGCCTTCGCAGCCTCGTCCACGCCGTCGCGGAACGGGAAGAAGGCATCGGACGCCATCACGCTTCCCTTGGTACCCTCCCCTCCCTTCACACGGGCGATCATCGCCGAATCGACACGACTCATCTGGCCCGCACCGATCCCCACTGCACGCTCACCCTTCACATAGACGACGGCGTTCGATGTCACGTGCTTCGCCAGCTTCCATGCGAACCCGAGTGCCTTCAGCTCCTCGTCCGTCGGTTTGCGCTTCGTCACCACCGTCAGTTTATCGGGATCGATGGCCACATCCTCGTCCGTCTGCACAAGGTATCCGCCGTACACCTTCTTCAGTTTGTCCTCTCTGATCCTGTGCGCCGGCCCTATCGGCGAGTTCGTCCTGAGGAGACGGATGTTCTTCTTCTTCATCAGTATCTCCAGTGCTTCGTTTTCGAAGTCCGGTGCTATGACCGCTTCCACGAAGTATTTCGCTATCTCCTCGGCTGTACGAGCGTCGCACTCTCTGTTCAGACATATCACACAACCGAACGCCGACAGCGGGTCCACCGCATACGCTGTCACGAACGCATCATATATCGTGTCCGCCGACGCCAGACCGCACGGATTCGTGTGTTTCATAATGGCCGCCGTTGGCCTTTCAAAATCCATCGCGATGTCGAGCGATTTATCGAGATCGAGTATGTTGTTGAATGACAGTTCCTTTCCGTGGAGTTGCTCTGATCTCGCAACTGTCGTTCCGAGCGTGAACGGATCGGAATAGAAGGCCGCCTTCTGGTTCGGGTTCTCCCCGTACCTGAGGTCCATCACCTTCTCGGACGGCATCGGGATCGAGTTCGGGAAACCTTCACAGAATCTTGATGCCATTATCTTGGACACCATCGCGTCATAGTTGGCGGTGGCCAGGAACGCCTCCGCCATTAGCTTGGCCAGAAGGTCCTTGCCTATGCTGCCGTTGTCCTTAAGTTGTGCGATCACTTCCTCGTATTGAGCGGAATTTGTGATCACCGCCACCGACTCGTAGTTCTTGGCGGCGGCGCGTATCATGCTCGGGCCGCCTATGTCTATGTTCTCCACTATCTCATGGAACTCCGAACCTTTCAGGACCGTCTCCTTGAACGGGTACAGATTGACGACGACCATGTCTATCTGATCGATACCCATCTCGGAGATCTTTGACATATGCTCTTTGAGATCCCTTCTTGCCAATATGCCTGCATGTATCATCGGATGGAGCGTCTTCACACGGCCGTCCAGCATCTCCGGGAATCCCGTTACCTCGGAGACCTCCTTTACCTTCAGTCCGTTCTCCTTCAGCAGCTTGTATGTTCCGCCGGTGGAGATTATCTCCACGTTCATTGTCTCAAGCTCTTTTGCGAACTCAAGTATGCCTTTTTTGTCGGATACGCTGATAAGTGCTCTCTTGATCGTCGCCAGTTGACCTTCCCCCACAGAAACGCGCACGAGAGATGTCGTGCATCCACTGTATAGAGATGACCATAATAAACTCTACTCTATGTGTTCGGGGAACGAAGCGTAAATATATGCGGAGTTCATCACGCAGGACAGTGCCGAGGTAATCTAGTCCGGTAAGGTGGCGGTCTCGAAAACCGCTGGCGACAACGCCTCGGGAGTTCAAATCTCCTCCTCGGCGCCATTGTTCTAAAAAAGTTGTGAGCAAACGGTTTATTACCGCATGCGGATGCAGGTCCGATCGTAATGCAACTGATTGACTTTATCGACGCATGTAACATCGGCACCAAGAACGACACCGATGTATTCGTGCTGTTCTGCTATTACCTTATGAAAGAGAACGGCAGTGTATCGTTCTCCGCCAAGAAGATGCTCCACATGTACGGCGATATCGGTCTTGCTGCGCCGGATGCGGCCGTGCTGAAGAAGGATGCGGCTCTGTGTGGGTCGTTCCGCCCGTTCGGCATAGAGGGCACGCTGAGATTCACCAAGGATGCTATGAGATCGCTGGAGAAGTCCTACGGGCACCTCTGGACCGGTGTGGCCGCGCCGAAGGCCGCGGCGGTCTCGGCATCCGTTACCGTAAGGATCGCGGATTTTGTCGATGCCCACGGTATGACGTCGAGAACGGACACCGAGAATCTGGAACTTCTGTGCTATTACGTCACCAAGGAGAAGAGAGGTAAACCGTTCCACATCAGAAGTGTCCTCGACATGTATGATAACGCTGAACTCGATGTATCGGACAGGGCGGCATTGGAAAAATATGCGAAGAAACACCCTTCGTTCAGGACGACAGGACTGGACGGTAGCATGGAGTTCGTTCCGACCGCGTTCGCGCGTCTGGATGCTTTGCACGGAAAGATGTGGATGGACGCCGATGAGAGACCTAAGGGTTCAACCCCGGACGGATGTGAGATCATCGATATGAACAGGTTCGGCGGTAAGCGCGATGGGTTCGATAAACTCATAGCCCAGATAAACTCCTCGTACAGGAACGAGGAGTTCGACTCATGCGCACTGGTAATGAGAAGACTGCTCGAGGCGGCGCTGATATCTT